>DASYZW010000544.1:0-9295 GCA_035945915.1 Verrucomicrobiia bacterium
ATTGGGATAGCCCACCAACCCCACTTCCGCCATGATGCGAAGTTCGAAAAGAAAATCGCCTTCGTCGCCGGCCTCGCCCGGTTGCGCGAAGCGCGGTGTCTGGCGCGCGGCAGTGGCAAAGTTGCGATTACCCAGCCCGCCGCGGCCGCCCTTGCACAAAATCAATTGCTGGCCGTGTTGGGTCAAATCGGCCACGAGTTCGCCTTTATCGGATTCGCCGGACGCATCGTTTTCTTCAGTTTCGCGACTCAAATCAATTTCCCGGGCAAAGGCGCCCCTGGCGCTGCGGATGAGGGGCCGCTTGCTCGTGGCACTCTTCAATATGGGAGATTCTTCGGCCTCGGGTTCGTCCACCGGGGCGGGTTCGCCCGGCAGCTTCCACACCAATGTGCCGCAAGGGACTTTGATGACTAAATCTTTGCCCGCGTGGCCGTCCATTCCTTTGCCCATGCCCGACTCGCCGTCCCGCGCGATCAGGCGCGGCTGATAATATTGCGCGATCAGATTATTCAGATCGTGATCCGCCTGCAAAATGACGCTTCCGCCCCGGCCGCCGTTGCCGCCGCTCGGGCCGCCCTTGGCCACGTAAGCCTCGCGATGGAAAGCCACACAGCCCTTTCCACCGTGCCCGGCGCGCGCATAAATCTTTATTTCGTCGATGAACATTCGCAATAAATCTTTGGGTAGAAACTCATCTGGAAAGCGCCCGCAATTGTTCGCTCAACATTGCTGCCGATAACTGCCCCGGCGCCGACGGCGCGTCCAGATAGCCGTACGTCAGGCATGAACCCAGGACGGGAAAACCCACCCGCGTCCTGGTCCCGAACGCTCCCATCCCAATGACGCACAATGGAACATCCAGGCGGCCGCTCAATAATGTTTCGAGCGTTGCGATATCTTCATTCGTTTTGACCATCGCCGAGATTTTAACAATCGCTGCATGCTTTGCCGCCGTCATTGCGATTTTCTTCAGCTCGTCATAGGACGGAGTTTTTTCAAAATCGTGAAAGGAGACGATCGCGGCTTTTTTCAACGCCTTTGCTTCCGTGCAGACTTGCGCCATTAAGGGGCTCTTAAACTCCACATCCACCGATGCCAAATGTTGCAACCCTTCGCGAATCACGTACAAACGGGATCGGTCATCATCCGGCCAGCGGCCTCCCTCACTGCGGACCCGGGTGGTCAAAATCACCGGCGTTCCTGAAGCTTCAATTTGCCGCGCAAGCGTCAGCCACTCTTCAACCTGTCCCACCTGGTCCAACCTGACCTCGGCGATGTCGCAACTCTCGTTTCGCCCGCCGGCAAACGACTTCAGCAGGGCTTCGGACGTGATCGTGCCGACGACGCAGGGGGCGGCCCCAATCTGGAGAGATCCAAGAGTAACAGCCGGTTTCATCGAAAAAGTATGCCCCAGATTATAGAAGAACGGCCAAATGGCCTACAGAACAAAAAAGCGAGGCTTTGCGCCTCGCTTTGAAATGCTTTGGACTGATCTTTAATTCGTTGCAGCCGCCTCGGCCACGATATTGACCCGGCTGCCGTTCTTATCGAACTGGACTTTGCCGTCCTTCAGCGCAAACAGGGTCCAATCGCTGCCGATGCCCACGTTTTTGCCGGCCACAAATTTGCTGCCGCGCTGGCGGACAATAATGCTCCCGGCGGTCACAAACTCGCCGCCGAATGCTTTCACGCCGAGCCGTTTGCTGACGCTGTCGCGTCCGTTACGAACGCTGCCTTGACCTTTTTTATGTGCCATAAATTCTTCTTTCGCAAGGAGACCGCCGGCGCGGTCCGGCCTTTATGCTTTGATTTCTTTGATTTTGATGACCGTCAGTTCCTGACGATGACCGATGGTCTTATGATAACCTTTGCGGCGTTTCATCTTGAACGTGAGCTTTTTATCGCCCCGCTTGTGTTCGACCACGTCGGCAACGATGGTTGCGCCGGCCACCGTAGGGCCGCCTACGGCAAATTTATCGCCGCCCACCATGAGGACACGGTCAAAAGTAAAAGGTTTGCCCGCCTCGACATCAAGGCGTTCGATTTCCAGCGTGTCGCCAGCGGACACACGATATTGTTTGCTGCCAGTTTCAAGGACTGCGTACATAAATTTTCCCGCAAAGGGTCGAACATTAAATCAGATTCCCCAGTCTTGTCAACGCCTGATTTTCAAAAAAAGGCGCCGGCCAGGACGCCTTCACGGGTAACAGTTACTTTTGGCGCCCGGCGGACGGCGGGACGCTCTAAATGGCTGGTTGCACTGACGTGATCGGGCGTTGTCCGCCCCCAAAAAAGCGGGATTCCGCCCGCCGAAAAATTTCCCTGAAAAATCGCGAACCTGGTTTATGTTAAGGCTACGGAGGTTGGATGACAGACCAGGAAAACGATTTTCCTCAAAAGAACAGCCGAGTCGCCATCGAAAACGTCACACCCGAAATTGACGGAGGACAATTTGCGCTCAAACGCGCCGTCGGCGAACGCGTCGTCGTTGAAGCGGACATTTTCGCGGATGGCCATGATGTTGTGTCAGCCATCTTGAAATTTCGGCCCGAAAAATCGGAGCAATGGCAGGAAACTTCGATGGCCTTTCATGCGAACGACCGTTGGCGCGGCGAATTTTCAGTGAGCCAGGCCGGCGTTTACTTCTACACCATTGAAGCCTGGGTCGATCACTTCCAATCCTGGCGGCGCGACCTCAAAAAGCGATTGGACGCGGACCAGGATGTTTCGGTGGACCTGCTCACGGGCGCGGAAATGATTGAAGCCGCGGCAAAAAGGGCGACCGGCGCGGATGCGGAACAATTGAGGAGCCGGGCTGCGGCGTTACGCGAAGAAAAATCGCCGGCAGTCCAACGCGCCCTTGACCCGCAAATGGCGAGCCTCATGGCGCGGTTTCCCGACCGCCGGCTCGCCACGGTTTGTCCGAAGGAATTTCGCGTCACGGTGGACCCGTTGCTGGCGCGGTTTAGTTCGTGGTACGAGCTTTTTCCGCGTTCGCTCGGTCCCGAAGGCAAACATGGCACGTTCAAGGATTGCGAAGCGGCCCTGCCCCGGATCGCCGAAATGGGTTTCGACATTCTCTACCTGCCCCCCATCCATCCCATCGGCAAATCGTTTCGGAAAGGCAAAAACAATAATCCGAAATGCCAGCCGGGGGAACCCGGCAGCCCCTGGGCCATTGGTTCCAGTGAAGGAGGCCATAAATCCATTCATCCGGAACTGGGCACCCTGGACGACTTTCGCAGCCTCGTTCACGCGGCGCGCGGCCTTAAAATCGAACTTGCCCTGGATATCGCGTTCCAATGCGCGCCCGATCATCCTTATCTCAAGGAACACCCGGAATGGTTTCTGACACGCCCGGACGGCTCCATTCAATACGCCGAAAATCCGCCAAAAAAGTACGAGGACATTGTTCCGTTCAATTTCGAGTGCGACGATTGGCGCGGCCTTTGGCGGGAACTCAAAAGCATTTTCGAATATTGGATCGGCAACGGGATTAAAGTGTTTCGCGTGGACAATCCGCACACCAAGCCATTCGCGTTCTGGGAATGGTGCATTACTGATTTAAAGAAAAAGAGCCCGGATCTGATTTTTTTGTCCGAGGCCTTTACGCGGCCTAAAGTGATGTATCGGCTGGCGAAACTGGGTTTCACGCAGAGCTATAATTATTTCCCCTGGCGCAATTCCAAATACGAATTGACAGAATACTTGACCGAAATCACGCGGCCTCCGGTCTCGGATTTTCTCCGATACAATCTCTGGCCAAACACGCCCGACATCCTGACGCAATTCCTGCAGAGCGGCGGGCGCGAAGCGTTCATGATTCGCCTGGTCCTGGCGGCCACCCTGGGCGCCAATTACGGCATTTATGGGCCGGCCTTTGAGCTTTGCGAAAACACGCCGCGCGAGCCTGACAGCGAAGAATATCTCAATTCTGAGAAGTACGAAATCCGGCGCTGGGACCTGAACGCCCCGCAGAATCTCGCCGGGCTGATTACCCGCCTCAACCAAATCCGCCGCGAAAACCCCGCCTTGCAATCCAACTCCGGCCTCCAATTTCATCCCACAGACAATGACCAGCTTGTCGCCTATTCAAAAATGACCCCGGACAAATCGAACATGGTGCTAGTCGTCGTCAATTTGAATCCCTATTACACCCACAGCGGCTGGCTGGACCTGCCTCTCGAAGATTTCGAACTGGATCCACGCCGCACCTTTCAAATGCACGATCTCTTGAGCGACACCAGATTCTTCTGGCACGGCCAAAAAAACTACGTTGAGCTAAACCCCCACCGCCTTCCCGCGCACGTGCTCCGCATTCGCCGATATTCCCGCACGGAACACGATTTTGATTATTTTTTGTGAAAAGGGAAACTGCGCCGAAATCGTGCCGTGATGCGCGGAAAATCTGTCGCACGGAAATTCTTGAAGGTGGATGCGGTTCTGGTAAAAGTCATTAAATGGTTTCCTACAGGACGTTTCGCCGGACTCTGACTGTTGCGGCGGGTTTTTTTGTGTTCATTGCGGCCGCTTGCGCGAATGACGAATATCTGTCCCCGGCTTTGCAGACGAACCAGCCGGTCATTCTCACGCCGGCGCCCGGACCGGCGCCGCGGATCAACGGCCCGGCCGTCTATGGCGCGCGCCCGGGACATCCGTTCCTGTATCGCATTCCCGCGCAAGGCGAACGGCCGATCAAATTTTCCGCCAAAGGCCTGCCGCGCGGACTCCGCCTGGATTCGCGCACCGGCATCATCACCGGCACTACGCCGGCTGCGGGAGAATACACCGTGACGTTGCGGGCCCGAAATCATCACGGACAAGACAGCCGTATTTTTAAAATTGTCAGCGGCGAAACCCTCGCGCTCACTCCGCCGATGGGTTGGAACGATTGGTACGCCCATTACAATCGCATAAGCGACTCCAAAATGCGCCAGGCGGCGGACATCATCGTCAGCAGCGGCATGGCCGATGCCGGCTATCAATATGTGGATATCGACGATTGCTGGATGAATGCCGAAGGCAAGAAAGACCCGCTTCAAAACGGACCGTTGCGCGACCCGAACGGGGACATTCTCCCCAACCGCCATTTCCCGGACATGAAAGCGCTGACCGATTATATCCATTCCAAAGGATTGAAAGCGGGCATTTATTCATCGCCCGGGCCGCGGACCTGCGCCGGTTTTGGCGGCAGTTATCAGCATGAAGCGCAGGATGCGCGGCAATTTGCGAACTGGGGCTTTGACCTGCTCAAATATGACTGGTGCAGTTACACGGGCATCACCGGCAAACGGCCGACCCTTGAACAGATGAAACAGCCCTATGAGTTGATGGGCGGCCTTTTGAAACAGCAGGACCGGGACATTCTTTTCAACTTATGCCAATATGGTCGCGGCGACGTTTGGAAATGGGGCGCCGAGGTGGGCGGCCAATCCTGGCGCACCGCGGGCGACCTGGGCTTTTCTTTGAACCGGATTTTCGAGGTGGCCCTGAATAATTCCGAACACGCCGCCTGGCAAAAACCGGGCGCGTGGAATGATCCGGACTACATCCAAATCGGATGGATCGGAAACGCGCGCGGGAGCGGGTTGCCCAAAGAATGTTCTTTGACCCCCACCGAACAATATTCCTTTATGTCTCTGTGGTGCCTCATGAGCTCGCCGCTCTTTTACAGTGGTGACCTGACGAAGCTCGATGACTTTACACGGAACGTCCTATGCAACCCGGACGTCATCGCCATCGACCAGGACTCCCTGGGCGAGTGCGCGCGGGTCATTTTTATCGGCGCCGACCAATTTCTGATGATCAAGAATCTGGCGAATGGCGGCCACGCCCTGGGCCTGTGCAACGGCGCCGAGACCGCCGCCGATATGACCGCAACCTGGTCGCAGTGCGCTCTCGGTAGCAGCCAGCGCGTCCGCGATGCCTGGCGGGAACTGGACCTGGGAGACTATGCGGACTCCTTCACCGCGCGCGTCCCTCCACACGGCGTTATCCTGCTCAGGCTCAGCAATGGCGCAATAAAATAAGGCGTCACCGAAGGAGCAAAGCCGCATAGGTTTTTTAACCACGGATGCACACTGATAGAGAAAGATAGTCGAATGGTTGGCTTCCATTTGAGTTAGAGTCTCGTCACGTCGGCGCTTACAAAGGGGGGTTCCGCGCATTCGTTGATTCATGACGTTGTCAAGATTATCCGGAATTGTTGCATGGCTGTTTCGGTGCTATTGTATAAGATTAAAAGTTTAGTTTGGAAGGAAAATGCCGTCGAGAACTGTAGCATCACCAATCGGGAAATTTTTCGTCAGCCCCGGATGAGGAGACGGGAAGTGGCCGTTGTATAAGTCATTGTCCGTTACTACCTTGTATGGCATTTTGGCTTTGGGATTCGTTTGCATCGTGCAAAATGCATGCGACAGTTCGAAAAAGTCGTGCCTTCAAAATCTTTCTATAGTTTTGAGTTTTAATACTTGGCAAGTAAACACTACGAACCCGGGAATTGACCGTCTCCAGCCAGTTAAGAAACCGGGAAACGGCAAGGATCTTTGTTTGTTCCATAATCTCAGCCTGGCGCATTTTTGCGTACTACATTCATTTAAGCGCAAGATGGAGGGATTTTCAACGGGATGATTTGACACTTTTTGGAACCCAATTGAACGGGAACGGGAAAACAGAGAAAACGGAGAATTGCGTTTTAAAGCCACGGATGAACACAGATTTTTGAACCGCGAAACAAGCGAATCAGACTAGTCAGGTGGCGTTTGAACAGGAGGAAATGGCGAAAATGATGAATTGTATAACGAAGACAATCTCACGCGACGGAAGCGACGGAGCAAAGGTTTTTTTAACCACGGATGCACACTGATAGACACGAATAGTGCTAATTCTTTGTCTCAGCTTCCTCTGCGGCCTCCTGTTCAAATCGCTTCTGCCAAAAATTCGTTGTCGAACGAAAGAAGCCCCGAAAGCTTTCGGGGTCGCGTCACAGCCGCCGCACCACGACGCGCGTATTATCCGCACATCATCTTGGGGTGATTATCTCAGCCGTTTGCAGCGTCACCGGCCCCAGCAACCCTGATTCGAGCAAGGGCGAATCTTTCGTGTAATGATGCCAGGTGGTGAACGTGAACCGTCCGGTCGGGCTTGGCTTGTCATCGAGCACCCATTGCGGCCATGCCTTGAGCTGTTTGCCCTTCCACTCGCGGTCGGACGGCAATTGCTCGTCGCCAATCAGGCGGTTCGGCCAGAGGTTGGTAACTTTGACTACCAACTCATTCATGCCCGCTTTCGCCGCATCGGTAATGTTCACCCGGAACGGCGGCTTCCACAGGACGCCATAATCGCGGCCGTTCAATGACACCTGCGCGAAATTCTTAACGTTACCCAGGTCCAGCCACAGTTCACGGCCGGAGGCCAGCCGATCGGCGGGGATATCCAAATCTTTTTCGTAAGTAGCCGTGCCTGAAAAATAGCGCACGCCGTCATTGGTGTGTTCCGTCCACGAAATCAATTTATCGAGCGTGACCGACGGAGGGGCGCCCCAGCCAGGCGGGAAACTGACGCTCCACGGCCCGCTGACTTCCCGCGGCGCGGGCACATCCGCCGCGTCGGCGCGCAGCGTTTTGCCATCGGCGGCCGTCGTCACCAGGCTGCCATTGTTCCACAGTTTCGCGACCAGCGACCCATCGGCATCCGCCTGGACTTCGAATTCAGGCGCGGCGCCAATTCCCGCCTGCGGCGGAAGGACCAGCATCCTGTTTTCCTCGACTGACGCGCGCCGGGCATCGCCATCGAGCAAATAATCAACCCGCAGTTCCTTGGGAACCAACTGTGCCGGATCGCGGCCCGCCAGGGAGGTGTCGGCGCGCACGCTCAATCGTCCATCCGTCATGAGTGACGCGATCTTTTGGGTCACGTCCACGACCCGGTTGGTCGTATCCAACTCGCCATAAAGGGCCTTGATAACCGTGGCGGACTGCGGCAGCGTGAGATTCTCGCCTTCATTGACTTCGAGGGTGGAAGGATGGCCGGCGAGGTTATATTCGACGCGCAAATGTTTGGGCACATCCGGCGCGGGATCGTCACCAGCGAAATCGTTGCCGGCAGGGATTACATTATCTCCTCCCGCCACGCGCGCTTTAACTTTATCAGTCAGGTCGATCCAGCCCGGGGTGGCCGGGGCAAAATAGCCGTACGTGGCGCGCACGATCCGGAGGTCTGGAGTTTTCTGCGGCTCAGCGGATTTTGCGACGTGAAATTCAGCCGATACCAAATGGTCGCGGGCCGGCATCTTTCGGAATACGACAAAAATCGAGCCCGCCGGATCAAAATTGAGGGTCACACACGTTCTTCCGGCTTCCTCATGCCACACCGGCGCCGGCTGGATGGACCCGGTCCGGGCATCCCACAATTCGGGGGTTTTGCCGCTCACCCGGAATGTGCATTCGGCGGAATCAAATTGTCCCCGCTGATTGGAGACAAAATAAATATCCGCGTCGCCGGCGATGCGATGGGTATAGACCAATTTTGTGGCCGGATCATCATTTTGAAATTCGAAATCAGGTTTTAAATTTTGTTCCGCAAACACATCGGCCAGGGGTTCGCCCCAGACGATGCGGCCCTTGCCGGATCGATGTTGCAGAATCGTCCTGCCATTGCAATTGGCCCAGAGTTGACCGGCGATTTTTGCAACCTGCCGGTCGCAAGCCGGGTAGTCGTCAAGGCTGGGCGAATGTTGCGGGACGGGGCCCATTACCGTGGCACCGGCGCGGACCAGCGTCGCGAGGCATCGCAGCATTTGCGGCGTCATATTGATGTCGTCGGGCGGCAGGACCAGGACGGCATAGTTGGCGCCACTGGCCAGGGTGAGCCGGCCGTTTTTGACAGTTGCGCCGTGCAAAAGGACATCGGCATCAATCTCGTCAAAGTCGTAGCCTTTCGGCATGGCTGGATCAGCCTCACGACTCTCGACGGGCGCGCTTTGACCGTCGAAATAGGCGACATCCTGGACCGAACGGCCCTGCTGCAACAAAAACTCGCAGCGAGTAATATAGTCAATCCACGGTTTTCCCTCATTCCACCACGTCTCCGTGCGTTCGAAATGAATGCCCCACGGGCCCATGGTCATTCCCGGCCAGCGATTGGTCCACGGCTGCATGGCGTAACGATGAAAGGTGTAGCGGTTGACACCCTCGGAGAACATCAGGTCGCCCAGGGCCTTGAGGGAATACGGATCGTTCTGCCAGCGACCGTGGTCCGGCGCCGCGGTGAATGATTCGGTGCCCACGATGGTTTT
>DASYZW010000545.1:0-1995 GCA_035945915.1 Verrucomicrobiia bacterium
ATGAGCTTAAGGCGGAGCTGCGCGACGAGGGATATTCCAGGATGATTTGCGATCTCGAACCGGCGGGCAGTTCGGTCAAACTCACGATCGTTCACGAACTGCGGCGAAACGGTTCGAAATTTATCGAAGCGGTTTCCGAGGGGTGGCCGCCAATTTTATCCAGTCAAAAGTATGCTTGAGACTGGCGAATCACTGGAGGAAACCCGCAATTGGCCGGAAGGACTCTAATTCACAAAAAATAAAACCATAACTATTGAAATTATGCAAAATACTGAATTCGTTTACGCAACCTTCATAAGGACTACTCCCGAAAAACTTTGGGAGGCGCTGACCAACGGCGATTTCAGCGTCAAATATTGGGCCGGCTACCGCATCGAACTCGAATTGAGGGCGGGTGGAACGGTGCGCATTTTACCACCGAAGGATGTTGAAAGGTTGGGCGATCACGCGGGGAAAGTCCTGGTTTGCGAGCCGTGCCGGAAATTGGTCTACACCTGGAACCCAAAAGACACGGCGGAAATCGCTGCGAAGCGCAATGGCCCTTCGCATGTTACTTACGAACTCACGCCGGTTGGGCAATATGTTAAGCTCCGGCTGATTCACGAAAATCTTCTGCCCGACGACGTTGAAGCCGATCCGAGCAAATTCAAAGGTGTCAACAATGGCTGGCCGGCGGTCATCAGTAGCTTAAAGAGCCTCCTTGAAACGGGAGAAGCCCTGTCGTTTCAGCCAACGTGCTAGTGATCAGTGGCGGGACGACCAGGCTAAATTGTCATTGCAGCAAAACCGCCGTCCACGACGAGTTCCGTTCCGGTAATAAAACTGCCGGCATCGGATGCGAGTAACAGCGTGGCGCCGACGAGTTCGTGGGCTTCGCCAAAACGGTTCATCGGGGTTTTTGCGAGAATGCTTTTAACGCGGTCGGGATTGAGCACTTTGCGGTTTTGTTCCGCAGGGAAAAAGCCGGGAACCAGGATATTGACGCGAACGCCTTTGGGAGCCCATTCGCGGGCGAGATTCTTTGAGATGTTGTGAACGGCCGCCTTGGATGCTGAATAGGTGAACACCCGCGACAGCGGGCTCAGGCCGGAAGCGGAACCGATATTAATGATGCTGCCGGAGCCGCGATCGACCATGTGCTTGCCGAAGATTTGACAGGCCAGTACGACGCCTTTCAGGTTTACCGATATAATTCGATCGAATTCGTCCTCTGGAATATCAAAGAATGGCGTCGGTGAATTCACGCCCGCGCCGTTGACTAAAATGTCAACTTTGCCGAGTTTGGAGATGATCTCAGCCAGCAGCGTTTGCAGGCCGGATTTGCTCGTGGTATCGCAGGCGAAGAAGGCAGCCTTTCCGCCGTCTTTCGCAATATTATCGAGTCGCGTTTTGGCCTTGGCCGCGTCGCGTCCGACGATCGCCACGGTTGCGCCAGCGGCGGCCATTCCTTCGGCCATCGCTCCGCATAATTCGCCCGTGCCGCCAATGATGGCGGCCACTTTGTCTTTGAGTGAGAATAGTTCCGCGGGGATTTTCATAAATTTTATCGCTGCACCCGCGCGCTGCCGCCGCCAAACGTTTTTTCCACTTCCTTGCGCGTCGCCATGCTGGTATCGCCCGGCGTCGTGGAAGCCAGTGCCCCGTGGGCGGCGCCATAATCGACGGCTTTTTGCGGATCGTTGAATTCAAGGAAGCCAAATTGTAATCCGCTCGCGAAACTGTCCCCGCCGCCGACGCGGTCGAGGATTTCCAGTTCTGGATATTTTCGGCTTTCGTAGAATTTTCCCTCGTGCCAAAGGATGGCGCTCCAGTCGTTTTTTGTGGCCGTGATGACGCGGCGGAGGGTGGTCGCGGCCACCTTAAAGTTTGGATAGGCTTTCACGGCTGTTTCGATCATCGCTTTAAAGGCATCGGTTTCGATCGTGCTTAAATTATGGTCCGCGCCTTTGACTTCGAAACCAAGGCTGGCGGTGAAATCCTCCTCGTTGCCGATCA
>DASYZW010000546.1:0-2634 GCA_035945915.1 Verrucomicrobiia bacterium
ACTGAAGTCTCCAAAATTTCTTTCGCTCGAGGGCGCGTACCATGGCGATACGGTTGGCGCTGTTTCGCTTGGCCATATTGATTTATTTCACAAATCCTACGCCGGCCTTTTGTTCAAAACGGACAAAGCCATGTCGCCTTATTGCTATCGGTGCCCGTTTAACCGGGCAAAGCCCGAGCGCGCCGATGCGCGCGATTATCGGAAGTGTCAATGGGAATGCGTTTCCAAAACAGAGCGGCAATTTGTCTCCCAGGCGAAAACAGGCAATCCATACACGGGTTTCGTCTTCGAACCGCTGCTCCAGGGCGCGGCCGGAATGGTTCCTCAACCGGCGGGTTGGCTGAGCCGAGTTTCAGAAATCGCGCGGTCTCATGATGCATTGCTGATCGCGGACGAAGTCATGACCGGGTTTGGCCGAACCGGTATCGCGAACGGCCAAGATGACCTTTGGTTTGCGTGCCAGCGTGAGAATGTCCGGCCCGATTTTTTGTGCCTGGCGAAAGGTTTAACCGGCGGCTACCTGCCGATGGCCGCAACGCTGACAACTCGCGAGGTTTTTGATGCTTTCCTTGGACGATACGAGGAATTTAAGAGTTTTTTTCATGGACACAGTTACACGGGCAACCAGCTCGGTTCGGCCGCCGCATTGGCGAATTTCGACCTTTTGAAGAAATCGTTCCTTGCGCGGAAAAAGCTGGAGGAGAATTTGCGGCACGAATTGCGGTCACTTTGGGAATTGCCGAAGGTGGGTGATATTCGCCAGGCCGGTTTAATCGCCGGGATCGAACTTGTAAAAAACTGGCGGACTCGCGAACCTTTTGACCTGCGGGAGCGCGCGGGCATTCGGGTGTGCGACGCCATGGCCGCCCGCGGGGTCTTGACCCGGCCGATTGGGAACGTCATCGTCCTCATGCCGCCTTACTGCACAACGCCGGCGCAATTGAAAACCATGATTTCCGTTTTGCGTGAAAGCATTGATAAATCCTTTAAAATCTCCTGAGATGCCGAAATCGCAGCCAAAGTCGAAACCCTTGAATAATTCCGTCCGCTCCCGGAACCCAAATAGCAAAACTCAACTCGGCGATCGCCTCCGCAAAATCCGTCACGTGGCCCTGGACATGGACGGGACCATCTATCTCAACAATACTGTCTTCGATACAACGGCGCCATTTTTGACTTTGTTGTCCAAGATGGGCGTAGGCCACACGTTTTTAACGAATAATCCTTCAAAGAGTATTTCTGAATACATCGGGCACCTAAAGAGCATGGGAATCCAGGCCAAAGCCGGCCAGTTATACACGTCGATCCAGGCCACGATTGATTTTCTAAAAAAGGATTTTCCGCAAATCCGCCGGCTCTTTGTCCTTGGAACGACCGGTTTATGCGATGAACTGAAAAGTGCCGGTTTCGAACTCATGGCTGATGATTCGAACGCTCCACCGGATGCCGTGATTGTTGGCTTCGATAAAACACTGACTTACAGTCGCATGTGCCGGGCTGCGTGGTGGATCAAACAAGGCAAACCGTATTTTGCCACGAATCCCGACCTGGTTTGCCCGACGGACGAGCCCACTGTTTTAATTGATTGCGGCTCGATTACCGCCGCGTTGGAAAAGGCCACTTCCCGCCCTCCGCAAGCGGTCCTGGGAAAACCCGATCCCGCGATGCTGCGCGGCATTTTGCAGCGGCACTCCCTTAAACCGGAGAATCTCGCAATGGTGGGAGATCGTCTCTATACAGATATGGCAATGGCTCGTCGCGCCGGAGCCGTGGGGGTGCTGGTGCTGACCGGCGAGGCTACCGCAGCCGAAGCGGAAACATATAATCCGAAACCCGACTTAATCGTTCCCACGCTTCGTGAATTTGGAGAATTGCTTGAATCCAGCGGCGCGTGAACTCAATCAACCAACACCGCGCGAAAGCCTTTGCGGCGCTTTGTGAAAGGCCATTGGACCTGCTCGTCATCGGCGGCGGAATAGTCGGCGCAGGAATTATTCGGGATGCAGCCATGCGTGGACTGCGCGCCGGACTGGTCGAACAACACGATTTCGCATCCGGCACCAGCAGTCGTTCCAGCCGGCTTCTCCATGGAGGAATTCGCTATCTCGCCCAGGGCCGAATCGGCCTTGTGCGTGAGGCAAGCATCGAAAAAAAAGTCATCCATCAAATTGCCCCGCATCTGGCCAATCCCCTGCCCTTTTTATTTCCCACCTATCGATCTAATCGGGAATGGCGCCTTTGGAAACTAAAGATCGGCGTAAAGCTTTATGACCTCCTTTGCGGCGGCAAAAACCTGGGAAAATCGTCATGGCTAAGCCCGGATGAGGCCGTTAAACGTGCGCGGGGCTTGAGCGCCGACGGCTTGTCCGGCGCCGTTCGATATTTCGACGGTCTAACAAATGATGCCCGCCTGGTCCTGGACTCGCTTCGCTCCGCCGAACGCCACGGAGCACTGCTGACAAACTATTGCCGCTTTATCGACGCGACGCGCAACGCCGGAGTTTGGAGTTGTAATGTGACCGATTCGCAAAGTGAAACAAATTTAAGTGTTCAGGCAAAAAACATTGTCAATGCGGCCGGGCCATGGGCCGATCGCCTGCCTCACAGTCGCGTAAAACTGCGTTTGGCCAAAGG
>DASYZW010000547.1:0-3626 GCA_035945915.1 Verrucomicrobiia bacterium
CCGTCCACAGGATTTCCGCGCGATGGGTTTCCGGTCCCCAAGCCGCCCCGACGCCATGCTCAGCTTCCCACGCCCGGATTTCATCCGGTGTTTTCCGGTTCATCTCTTCCGCCACGTTCGATGCTGACCCCACGGAAATGAACATGCGCCGGCCGTCATTTGAAAACGCCACATCCCGCGTCGTGTGGGCGCCGCGGCCGGATTCTGTCAGCCGTGGAACAACCACTTGCTGCGCGCCGCTCGCCCGCAAATCGCCGTTGTGATAAGGAAATCGCACCACGGAATTATTATTGGCCACATAAAGCCATTGGGGATCGTTGCCCGGCGGATAAAAAGCGATTCCAAACGGCCGGTCCAATCCTGCCGCAAAAATTTGATTCACCGCCGGCGCATCGGCGCCGTCCTCCGCGCGCATCACTCGTATCCGCCCCGCCGCGGTTTCGGCGATGAATATATCTCCGTTGGGCGCGGTGCGCAGCAGCCGGGGATTGCTCAAGCCATCCGCGAATTTTTTTACCGTGAACCCCGGCGGCACCGCCAATTGCGCGCCGTCCGGCTGCGGCGCCACTTGCGGACCGTTGCCTGCGGAATGCGTTGCAAACGGCGCCGGCAAATCGGCAACCGTAAAATGATGCCTCACACCCGGGGCCTCGCGCTGCCAATCGTTAGGGTCGTTCCCGGCCCCGGCCGGCGTGGCAATCTCATATTTCAGGCTCACGCCTTCCGGAACCTTGAGCGTCGAAAGATAGGCAATCACATCCGCCCGGTTTTGCGCATCCGGCACCGGCATGGGCATAGTCGTCCCGGGCACGGCCATCATCGGGTTCGCCAGGAAATGATCCAGCGTCGCCGCGTTCCACGTGTAACCCGAAGCCTTAAGCGCGTGCGTGTAGGTAAAGCGCGGAAGCGATGCCGCGGGCCGGCCGACCACGCCGACCAGGCTCGGGCCCTGCTTAATGATCACCGTATTATCGGGCCCCAGTTCCGCTGAATGACACAGCGCGCAAACGGTCTGAAAATAAGCCCGGCCCCGGGCCGCATCGCCCGTTGGCAGGTCCTGGCCCCGGGCGATTTGCCCGGCGATTTCGCCGGCAACCACTGCGCCGAATATGAGACCGTATCGAACGCTGTTTACAAAAGACCTCGTTTTCATGATGGATAAACCGGATTTTACTGCCGCCGTCCTGGATTTCGGCATCATCTTCCCGTTTTTCGCCCATTTGGCAAGCCTTTCGATTACAGCCGGTTATTTTGTTCATCCCATCCAAAATTCCGGTGATCTTGCGTATCACCCGCGAATGGCATAGAGTCGAAGAAAAACGATCCGAAACTATGAAAACGCGAAATGTTGTTTTATTTTTGGTCACAATCGGCCTCGCCGTCTTTTCAGCCGCGCGCGTCTGCGGCCAGGATGGGGACGTGCGAGCGGCCGTTGTGGCCGGGCAGAAAGCGTTGCCGTTTCATTTGACCCCGATCAACGGCCCTAAAATCAATTTTCCCGACGATTACAAGGGCAGGATCGTGCTCCTGGATTTTTGGGCCACCTGGTGCGGTCCCTGCCGCCACGAGCTTCCCAATGTTGTCGCCGCCTACCAAAAATATCACGACAAAGGATTGGATGTTGTGAGCGTCAGCCTGGACGAAGCCGGACAGGGCCCGGAGCTGCTCCAATTCATGCACGACAACGACATGACCTGGCCGCAAATCTATGACGGGCAATATTGGCAGGCCTCGGTCGCGACCGAATACGGCGTCCGCGCAATCCCCTGCCCGGTTCTGGTGGATGGCAACACCGGAAAAATTCTCGCCGTGGGCGTGGGCGCCCTCGGCCATCGCCTCGACGATGCCGTCGAATCCTGGATCGCCGCCAACGGCAAGAAATAAATCGGCAGCCATCGTAGTTCGCTTATTCGCGGGGAGCGCACGCGCCCCGCGTGCCCGGAGGGCGCCCCCGCCCGACCAGTCCCAAACCCGATTATCCGGCAGGGCCAAACCTGCCGGTTTGCCCAAACTTCAAATTCGCATTACTCGTAGGCGCCGAGGTGACGAGACTCTAATTAAATTCAGCGGTTTGATCGACGGCCGTGGTTCGATCAGTCAGAGTCTCGTGATCTCGACGCCTACGGGTGGCCTTTGCGTGATGAGATTCGGGTGTAGAAATTCCGAGTGACGAACGTTCCCGCACAATTGATTTGTGTAGTAAAGTAAACGTGTAAACGGGCGTGAAAACGGACGGCGAAAGCGCGAATGTGGCCGTGTCTATTGGGGATTTGAGAATTTCGAAATTTGCAGGGGGGTGTAAACGAGAAGGCTGCTTTTCAGCCGTTGGATACCGGGGAGAAACCGGGGAGTTTAACCGCATAGATCGCAAACGACGCAAAGGTTTTTTTAACCACAGATGGACACAGGTGAGCACAGATTTCCGGGTAGAGGGGCAGAACAACAAGGCAGTGCCATGAGTGCCACGAGCAACGTGAGTGACGAAAGGGGCTCACCGGAGCGTTTTGTTTATTCCCGGGGAGCGCACGCGCCCCGCGTGCCAGGAGGGCGCCTCCGCCCGACCAGTCCCTGCCGGTTTGCCCTAACTTCATATTCGCATTCCGCCGAACAAGTGTTTTATTCAGTCCCGCGCGCCCCTCGTGCCCCGCGGGTAGATTTGCTGTATTCGTAACGGCGTTCGGCATAAAATCGTTTCCACACAATGAAAACACACGACTTGATAGGCGCGGCTGTTGCCATGGCGCTGGGACTGACGACAACGATTGCCACCTGCCGGGCTTCCGGCGACGCATCAGACGACAGCGGTCCGCCGATCAAGACCAGCCTGGTTTTTCCATTGCCCGCTCCGTCAGCCGCTGGGACCCCGCCCGCCGCCGATCAACCGCCGTACCAACCGTTGCACGGCGGCGAGTTTACCGGACCCGCCGTGCCCCTTTCGCCGGATCCCCTCGTGCGTTATCGCTGGCAGGACACCAGCAGCACGAACGATTTGCAATATTATCTTATGCGGCCGATGAAGGTGTTCACGGCTGAGCCCGGCGCGTTCGCCGGTTTGAAATCCGCCTCAAAGAATCGCTGCAACATTACCGTTCGCGGGACCGGCGACCTCCGGTTCGATTTCGGCGTGGAGAGCGCCGCGTGGCTGGAATTCGACAGCCCGGACCTGCCGGAAAACGCGCAACTGGAAATGGGCGTGAGCGAATTCAACGCGCCGGCCTATGAACATTGCATCGCCGCGCCGACCCACATCGGCGGGCAGACCTACTGTCTCAAGCTCAAGGGAAAATTTGACTACAACGGCGTTCGCTTCGGCTGGATCTATGTCCGGTCATTCGACGGGCGTCCCTGGCATATCACCGGCGTCCGATTGGTCTGCCAGATCAAGCCTGCCGATTATGAAGGCAGCTTTTCGTGCAGCGATCCCATGCTGACAAAAATCTGGTACACGGGCGCCTATACCGTGAAGTTGAATCTTCTGCAGGATACCATCGGGGCCATCCTGATGGACCGGGGAGATCGCATTGCCTGGATTGGCGACGACCATATCGCCCAGGCCGTGACGATGACGGCATTCGGAGATTGGGATGTCGTCGCGCACAACCTGCAGGCGACCGCCGATAATGATA
>DASYZW010000548.1:0-3475 GCA_035945915.1 Verrucomicrobiia bacterium
CTTTGCCATCTGTCAGGGTCTCGTGCCTCCCGAAAATGCCAAAACAATTTTGCAGGCTCTGCTCACGCAACTCGACACCATTGGATTTCGTTCGTATCAGCTCGGTCTGCCGACGAACCTGAAGCCCATGAGTCCGTCCGATTATTATCCGCATACCAGTGGCGCTCCCAAACGGTCCGACGGGATGGATACCTGGCAGGTTTATATGAACGGCGGCGCAACGCCGGCACTGGAATATTACGTTATCCAGGCGCTCTACCAAACGGGACAATCCGACGCCGCCGAAAAACTGCTTTGGCCAATAATGAAATCGTACGAAGCAGGAACCTTCAACGCGGGCATCCAACTCCCGGGTAAAAAACAACGCAACCCGGTTGGCAGCGCATTTTATGATTGGGACGGCTCGCATGGCCGCGGCGAAGGATATCTTCCTGAGAATTGGGACTGCCTCGAAGCGCTGTTTACCGGCCACTACGGCATCGGCTTCAACCGGGACGGTTATTATCTTGAGCCGTGGTCCCCGCTTAAAGGAAAAGAAGTCCGATTGGACATGCCATATATGGGAAAGAATATCCGTTATGTTAAAGAATACAAAACAGTTGGGTCGCAGTTCTAGAATCGTCCGGACGCTCAAAATCATCTTTCTGTTTGCGGTAACAGTGCTGGTTCAAAGCATGCCTGCCGAAGCGGAGGGGACGGGGACAATTCAAGCCGACGACTCGAAAAAGGTGGTCACGTTGGTGGATGGCCAGGGCGATTTGGCGTTGCGCCTGAACTACGATAACCGGTGCATTCTTGACGAGGTGATTGTGCGCGGACGCGAAGTGGTCGCCGCCTCCGGCGTCTGCACTGGGATCCGTGAGCACGGCCAATCATTCAGCACCCGCGATATCGCCACGCCTGTAGTTTCCGCGCGCCAAAACACCCTGACTGTAACGGGAATTTGTTACGGGCCGAGCGGCGCCGAGATCCATGAAAGCTGGCAATTCACCGTCGAGCCGGACCAGATTCTTTGGCGGATTGACCGGGATTATCCGCGGCAAGCGCTTTTGGAGGACACGGCCATTCCCGAATGGGATTTTGCCGGCCTCGATACCTGGACGGGAGGATTATTAGATAATGGCGGCGTCGTCCTGGACAAATATCTTGAAACCATCAACTGCACATACGGCGGGCACTTCAATACTGTCACATTCTGGAACTCTAGATCGAATGATTGCCTGCGGATCATTCCGACGTTGCCTTCCGGCCGCTATGGCGCCGGACGTTTCTCGCATGAGACAAATGGCGTGTTGGCGTTCAACTATGTAGTCAGCGATTCGGAGTTAATTCCCAGACACAACCTATCACGTTTCCTTCGCAACGAGCAGGACCTTTGGTCTCCCTTCCGGATTCAAGCCCAGGAGGCCAGGGTGCAATTCACGCTTAAAAGCCTCGACTACCGAAATAGTTTTAACCGCGGCCAATTGTCCGGCCTGGACGGCATGAAAGTGGGTGAATTGCTGGATACCGTTGCCCGATACGGAGTGATCGACCGGCGATTGACGGGCGGCAATGGCTGGCGTTCCGGTTATATCTGCCTGCACGAGCCATTCTTCGCGGAAATGGCCCTGGCCCTGGATGAAACCGATTACACGGCCAACTTAGCCCAGTGCCTGGACTATGAACGCGATAACGCGGTGGAAGCCGATGGACGGGTCTTGTCCAGGTGGTTGTATTCCGGCGGCGATCCTATGAGCGGCTCGATCGACGATGCAACCGGCTTTTTCGAAACGAAGTGGGGAGTTCTTTTGGATTCACAACCTGATTACGTGATCAATGTGGCAGAAGAATTCAATCTCACCGGCGATGAGCATTGGCTCGCCGGGCAAAAGAGCGCCTGTGAAGAAGCCCTGGACTTTTTGACCCGCCGCGAAATCGGCCACACAGGCCTGGTTGCCATGATGAATGATTCGGTAAAGCAAAAGAAGAGCAGCGACTGGATTGATGTCGTTTGGGCCGCGTACGAAAATTCCTTCGTCAACGCTGCCCTTTACGAGGCCTTGCAACTCTGGTCCGCCGACGAAGAGACGCTCGGTGATCCGGAGCGCGCCGTTGCATATCGTGATTTCGCGGCGCGATTGAAGGCCAGCTTCAATCGCCCGATCGCCGACGGCGGTTTTTGGGACCCCGCAAACCAATGGTACATCTATTGGCGCGACAAGGACGGCTCGATTCACGGCAATAACCTGGTCACGCCAGTGAACTTCGCCGCGATTGCGTACGGCATTTGTGATGACCCATCGCGGCGAGCGGCCATCCTTGAACGCATGGAGCGCGAAATGCAAAAGGAACGACTGTTTTCCTGGCCATTGTGTTTCTTCTCCTTTACACCAGAAGAGGGCGGCGGCGCCCCGCGCGCGTTTCCAAGTTATGAAAATGGAGACATATTCCTTTCATGGAACGAACTTGGAGTCCGCGCCTATGCCGGGTTTGATCCGGCTATTGCCCTTAAATACGTTAAAAACACCCTCGTCCGCTACGATGCGGATGGCTTGTCTTACCAGCGCTATCTGAGACAATCGCAACGCGGGGCGGGTGATGACATTCTTGCCGGAAACTGCATGGCCGTCGTTGGACTATATCGGGACATTTATGGCGTCGAACCCCAACCCAATTGCCTTTATCTCGACCCGCATTTGCCGGCCGAATTAAACGGCACGGAATTTCGCTATCAGTTGAGAGGCTCGTCCTGCCTGATTGGCCTGAACACCAACAATTACTCGATGACCATCGACAATTGCAGCGTGAGCGACTCAAATGCGTTTGGCTTGAATGTAACCAAACATCAAGTGCAGTATTTTTCAGGCGAAAATGAAACATGGGCCATGGCCATTTCGCGACCTGGCGCCTTGCCACTTTCGATTCAAATCGAATCCTGGCCGCCTAACAACGAGGATCTGGCACGCAGATGGACCGAAAAATCTCCGCGGGCGGCAGGCAAAATAGTCCATTATTTCAACCAGTTGCGGCCCGGCGCCATTTACAAACTGAGAATAGACGGCCGGGTCACCGCTACGCTGCGCGCCGATAAAACCGGTTGCATTAAATTTACCTGCCGCTCCGAACTTGCCGCGCCCGGCAAGTTCGATCTGGCTCCATTAACAAACATCGATCAATGAAAAATTGGATAATCGGTTCATGCATATTAGTCCTGACGGCAACCGCCACGTGCCTGGCAGCGCCGCTTGATCATTCCATTCGCATAACCACCGATTACATCAATGCCAAAATATCGCTGGATTATCCGGGTTTCGAAGGTTTATCCGTGGACAGCCTCGGGAAGCAGCATTTTCCCCTGGTGGCTATCCTGCCGCCATCCGCGCCGCGGCCAACGCACGCGAAGGTTCGTGGCTCGCGAGTCGAGTATCGAGGATCGGCCGTCAGCGATTCATCGCCGGCGCGCTGGCGTATCGAGGTTGGCAATGATGAAGTT
>DASYZW010000549.1:0-3245 GCA_035945915.1 Verrucomicrobiia bacterium
TAAACTCGGTTTTGTCGCTCGTCTGCAAAATGACCGGGTTTGCGCCCGCCAGCTTGACCATCTCCGGGTAACTCAGCCAATACGGCGCGGGAATAATGACTTCATCGCCAGCCCCGCAAGTCGCCAGGATGACGTTATAGCAGGAATGTTTGCCGCCACAGGAAACGATGACTTGCGACGGCTTGAAGGACAGGCCGTTTTCGCGTTTAAACTTTTCCGCAATTGCTTCGCGTAATTCGGGAATACCGCTGCTGGGCGTATATTTCGTAAAGCCGGCCGCAAGAGCCTTGGCTGCGGCGTCCTTGATATGTTGGGGGGTGTCAAAATCCGGTTCGCCGGCGCCAAAACCGACGACGTCTTCTCCAGCGGCTTTCATCGCCTTGGCCTTTGCGTCGATCGCCAGCGTAAGCGAGGGCGAAAGCGAAGCTGCGCCCTGTGCAATTTTGTAGTTCATCATTGAGCGGCGGGAAATTTAGCCTCAATCCGGCGGAATTCAAGACATTGTTGGCGCTCGAATGCCTTGCCATGGCTTGTTTTCGACTCACAAAGGATGTCACGGGAAAGCGTCCGCAACCAATACAGGGAACAATCCTGAACCACAAATCATGAACACCGACACGCGCCGTACAATTAATGCAGATGCTTCGGCCTGTGCCAAAACTCTGTGCTGCGTGTGCGTCTGTGCGGCTGTGCCAAACGGCCTATAAACCTGGTCACTGGACTCAGCCGATCAGTCCTGATCATTCGCGGATTTCGGGGCGCAATAATTTCAACGCCTCCTTGAAATCCTGCGGCAACGGTGCGATAAAATTCACCCTTTTTCCCGTGCCCGGATGGGTAAATGAAAGGTTTAACGCATGCAGCATCACGCGCGGCGCCTCATAGCCGGCCGCATCGGCAAGCCGCAAGTTTTGCCGCGCTCCGTAAATTGTATCGCCGGCCACCGGATGCCCGAGGAATTGAAAATGGACTCGAATCTGATGTGTGCGCCCAGTGAAGATGTGAGCCTCAACAAAAGTCGCGCCGCTTAGTCGTTCCAACACTTTCCATTTTGTGTGCGCGGGCCGGCCCGAATCGTCATCACGCACGGCCATCCGCTTTCGGTGAGACGGGTGCCGGGCGATGGCCGCCCGAATTTCACCGCCATCGCGCATGATTTCGCCGCAGACAATGGCGTTATAAACCTTGTCCACCTGCCGTTCCGAAAACTGTTTGGATAACGCCAGGTGCGTTTCGTCATTTTTAGCGACGACCAGGCAGCCGCTGGTTTCCTTGTCCAGCCGGTGAACGATCCCGGGACGAGCGACTCCGCCAATACCGCTTAATGAATCCCGGCAATGATGCAACAAGGCATTGACGAGAGTATGTTCCTCATGTCCTGCGGCAGGATGCACCACCAGGCCCGCCAGTTTGTTTAGTACCAGTAGGGATTCGTCCTCGAACAAGATGTCCAGGGCCATTTCCTCCGGCTGCGCCTCCGCGGACTTTGGCTCGGGCCAATGAACCATCACGTGCTCGCCCGCGCGCGGCGAGTGAGTCGCTTTGACGACTTTTCCATCGACTCGAATATGGCCTTCTTCAATGAGTCGTTTGAGCGCGGCGCGCGAAGCGACGGGAAATCGCCCGCGCAAATATTGATCGAGCCGCAGCTCCGGCGCGGATTTTTCAACGACGAACTGATCGACGCGGTCGCTCACGCCTTTTCCGCGGAGGGTCCTTGCTCATTTTTCCAGGTAATCAGGAAAATGAGGCCTACGCCCGTGCAAATGGCGCTATCGGCCACGTTAAAGGCGGGAAATCCGATTTCCGTGTCCCAAGGGCGTTGAAGGATATAAAACCGCAAGAAATCCACGACTTCATGCCGGATGAGGCGGTCAAACAAATTCCCGGCGATGCCGCCAAATATCAGGCCGAAGGCGACCTGGCCAATCAACCGATGCGAATCAAAATGATGCCGGGTCAAAAACAGGGCCACGCCCGCCAAAAGCGCCACCAAAACAAGCGCGCCGTTATTTCCACTAAAAAGGCTCCAGGCCGCGCCCGTATTGCCCCAATGCACAAACTTGAAGAAGCCGGGAATGACGATCTTCTCATCGCCCGGCTCCAGAGACTTCAAGACGAGCCATTTGGTCAGCTGGTCCAGCACAAAAATGACCAAAGCCAGCACGGCGATTCGCTGATTCGATTTTTGAAAAATGCTCATTCTACCTCAAAAATCTGAGGTTTGGCGGGCAAAGTCAATCCTGAGACGGCGCCAAAACGTTGAAAAGTTGAAACGTAAAACATGGTGGCACTAAAAAACCGCGCTGCGATTTCTCACAGCGCGGTTCTGATGTGATAAATAATTCTTCTTAAGCTGCGGTCAATGCCGCGGCGGCTTCGCCGTTGCCCTGGCCGTTGCCGGAATGCTCAATCGGGTTCGAGTAACCGACTTTGACGTCGAGGCCGAGAGATTGCATTTCCTTGACCAACACATTGAACGATTCGGGGATACCGGCTTCGAGGGCGTTGTCACCTTTTACAATGCTCTCGTAGATGCGGGTGCGGCCCTGGACATCGTCAGATTTGACGGTGAGCAGTTCCTGCAGTGTATAAGCCGCGCCATAGGCTTCCATGGCCCATACTTCCATTTCGCCGAAGCGCTGACCGCCGTATTGGGCTTTGCCGCCCAGCGGTTGTTGCGTGACGAGCGAATATGGACCGACGGCGCGGGCGTGGATTTTGTCCGCCACCAGGTGTCCCAGCTTCATCATATAAATGTAGCCCACCACGATTTCCTGGTCGAACGATTCGCCAGTGCGGCCATCGTACAGGATGGTCTTGGCGTGCTCAGGCAGCTTGGCCTCTTTGAGGTAATTGCGAATGTCCTTTTCGCGAATGCCATCGAACACCGGGGTGGCAAACTTCAAGCCGAGCAGCTTGGCCGCCCAGCCCAAGTGCGTTTCCAACACCTGGCCGACGTTCATACGCGACGGCACACCCAGCGGATTCAACACGATTTCCACCGGAGTTCCATCCTCGAGGAAGGGCATGTCCTCTTCCTTGACGATACGGGCGACCACGCCTTTATTGCCGTGACGACCGGCCATTTTATCACCGACCGACAGCTTCCGCTTGGAAGCGATATACACCTTGACGGATTTGACGATGCCGCTTTCGGCTCCTTCGCCGGCCTCGGCGCGTTCGATTTCCTCGTCGTACTGCATCTGCACGTCGTCGAACTTCTTCTTAAACTGGCCGATGAT
>DASYZW010000550.1:0-5602 GCA_035945915.1 Verrucomicrobiia bacterium
CTGGCCGATGAGCCGACCGGAAACCTGGACTCGAAGAATGGCGAGGCCGTGATGGAATTGCTTCGCAATTTGCACGCGGAAGGCGCCACGATTTGCCTCGTCACTCACGACCCCCGTTACGCGCGTGATGCGGAGAAGACGATTCATCTGTTTGATGGGAAGATCGTCGCCGAACCGCCAGCCGAAACGCGACAACCGGCATGAAAGTTGAGAGCCAGAGTCCGCGGGAAACGGGAACACCGAAATCTGCCAACGGAATACGGTCCTCCGGGCCTGATGCCGGTTTTTTGATTGGGACGATGGATAAGCCTCTTCCGCCATCAATCCTGAAACGCCGGCAGCGTCGGAGGTGGCTGAGCGTGAGTGGCGTGGTGCTGTTTTTCGGGCTGGTTACGGGAGGGCTGGCACGGCTCAAGCCGGCCGTGCCGGTCGTGGACAAATCTTCGATCTGGATCGACACGGTGGCGCGAGGCGAAATGCTTCTGCAAGTCCGGGGCAGTGGAACGCTGGAACCACGGGAAATTCGTTGGATTCCGACAATCAACGCTGGCGTGGTTGAAAATATTTTGGTTCTGCCGGGTGCGGCGGTGACACCGGATACGGTGCTGGTGGAGTTGAGCGATCCAGAATTGGAACAGGAAGCGTTTGAAACCGAGTCTCAACTCAAAGGCGCCCAGGCGGACCTGGCGAATCTGCAAGTGCAGTTGGATTCGCAAAAGCTGGCCCAGGAGGCGGCGGTGGCCACCGCGCAAGCCGATTACCTGACAGCCAGGGCGGAATCCGATACTGAAAATCAATTGGGAAAGGCCGGATTGGCGGCGGCACTGACCGTCAAGGAAGCAAATACCAAAACTGACGAGCTGGCCAAACTGCTGAAAATCGAGCAGGAGCAGTTGCAATTAAGCGCGGCTGCGGCAAAGGCGCAGATTTTATCGCAAGAACAGAAAGATTCGCAGTTGCGCGGATTGCTTGAGCTGCAACAGCGGCAGGTTGAAGGATTGAAAATCCGTGCCGGCATGGCAGGGGTGCTGCAGCAACTTGGCGATGCGACGACGCCACTGCAGGTTGGGCAACAATTGTCCGCGGGCGCGGCGGTAGCCCTGGTGGCGAGCCAAACCAGGCTGAAGGCGGCCATCCAGGTTGCGGAAACTGAGGCGCGGGACATTCAATTAGACCAACCCGCGGAGATTGACACGCATAACGGCGTGATACCGGGCCGTGTGGCGCGGATTGATCCAGCCGTGGAGAATGGCACGGTAACGGTGGATGTGGCACTGGAAGGAACATTGCCGAAAGGCGCGCGACCGGACCTGAGCGTGGACGGCACAATTCAATTGGAAAGACTGGAGAGCGTCCTTCATGTAGGCCGGCCAGTGGAGGGCCCGCCGAAAAGCGCGGTGGAATTGTTCAAAGTGGTGGACAATGGCGCCGCAGCCATCAAAGTGCCGGTCGAACTGGGCCGCGCGTCCGTGAACGAGATTGAAGTCTTAAAAGGGCTAAACGCGGGAGACCGGGTTATCTTGTCGGACACATCACAGTGGGACTCGAATAGTCGCGTGCGATTGGAGTAAATCGTAATCCAGGTTTTTATGGTATGGATTGATGGCGATGTTTCGCTATTTGGTATTCCGATTGCCCGGCAGCGACTGGTTCTGCTACGGTATGGCGAATGTCCAACGGGGCTGTCCCAAGCCAGGCGCCTTCCAAGGCGAAGATTTTTTTCCGCCGGCTGATCACTACGGTGATTCTCTGGACGGCCATCATTGCCGCGTTGTTTTTTAGCAATCCCGCGATTGCCGATACCGTTTTTGTCGCCATTATTGTCCTGCTTTCCGCAGCCGGGCTGATGGAATTTTACGGGCTGGCGGAAAAGCGCGGGCTGGTGTGTTTCAAATGGTGCGGGCTGGCGGGCGGGATTTTGCTCGTGGTCGGCACGTTCTTCAATCTCACCGGGCATTTGGGCATTAGCGGTTCGCCCGGGCGGGTGAATGATTTTCAAACCGGTTTTATCATCCTGTTTGTGCTCGGGCTTTGCGTGCGCCAGCTGTTTGCGAAGTCGAACCCCGCGGGCATGGTCGCCATTTCAACGACGCTGTTTGGGCTTATGTACGTGCCCTGGCTGATGAACTTTATCCAGCAGATCAATTTTTTCCCGCACGTCCAGGGCAAATTTTTTCTCATCTATTTTGTGCTGGTGACGAAGTTCAGCGATACCGGCGCCTATGCGGTGGGATCGCTCATTGGCCGGCATAAGATGATCCCGCGAATCAGTCCCGGCAAAACCTGGGAGGGCTTTGGCGGAGCGATTGGATTGTCGACGCTGGCGAGCGTGGTTTTTGTGCATTTTTTCGGGGACAGAATGTATGGAATGAATTGGCTGCACGCTGTGATCCTGGGAGCGGTGCTCAGTTCGACCGCGGTGATCGGCGACTTGATTGAATCGCTGTTCAAACGCGAAGCCGGCGTGAAAGATTCCGGCAATTTTTTTCCGGGCATTGGCGGGTTGCTCGACCTCCTGGACAGCCTGTTGTTTAACGCGCCGATCATGTATCTCTATTTGCGCCACATTTTGACAAATCCGAATTTGCCCCACTCCTGAAAATTTACGATTTACGATTTACGCGAACCCATGGGAAACACTCAATATCCTAAATTGATATGACTCGCGAAGAAATGAGGCTTCGGACCAAAGCTTATTCCAATCGTGTCGTCAAACTTTGCATGGCGTTGCCAAACGACTGGGTTGCGCAAACGCTCAGCAAACAATTGCTGCGCTCAGGAACATCCGTGGGCGCAAATTATCGGGCTGTGTGTCGCGCAAAATCGAAGTCGGATTTCATTAACAAACTCCGTATCGTTGAGGAAGAATGTGATGAATCGCTTTTTTGGATGGAAATACTGGTGGACAATGAGTTGGTCAAAGCCCAGCGGCTCGCGCCTCTAATGAAGGAGGCCAATGAACTTCTCGCGATTATTGTTTCAACCGCCAAATCCACACGCTCCACCCTCGACGCGTAAATCGTAAATCGTAAATCGTAAATGAAAAAAGTTGTCTTACTGGGCAGCACTGGTTCCATCGGCACGAGTACTGTCAAAGTGGCTGAGGACCTGCCGGAGCGCATTCAATTGATTGCGCTGGGAGCGGGCAATAACACGAGTTTGTTGCTCGAACAAACCCGGCGTCATCAGCCGCTGGCCGTGTCGGTGAATCACACGGCAAAAGCGCGCGAACTGCAAAACACGCTCGGCAAAGGCATACGGGTCCTGTGCGGCGAGGACGGACTCGTCGAATTAGCCACGCTTCCGGAAGCGGACATTGTGTTGATTGCAATCGTCGGCACGGCCGGCCTCAAGCCGGCGCTGGCGGCCATTCGCGCGGGCAAAGACATCGCCGTGGCATCCAAGGAAATCCTGGTCATGGCTGGCGAAATTGTCATGAGCGAAGCGCGAAAGCATGGCGTCCGTGTCCTGGCCGTGGACAGCGAGCATTCCGCGATTTTCCAATGCTTGGATGGCAAGCCGGCCGGTTCCGTGCGCAAACTGTTGTTGACGGCCAGCGGCGGGCCCTTTCGCGATAAAACAGCGTGGCCGAAAGAGAAATTTTCCGAAATCACGGTCGAACGGGCCCTCAAGCATCCATCGTGGGTCATGGGGAAGAAAATCACCATCGATTCGGCCACGCTATTTAACAAGGCGCTGGAGATGATTGAAGCGCGCTGGCTGTTTGATATTGAAATGGCGCGGGTCGCGGTCGTGGTGCATCCGCAGAGCGTGGTCCATTCGATGGTTGAATTTGTGGACGGCTCCATCGTGGCGCAACTGTCGACGCCGGACATGTGCCTGCCGATTCAATATGCCTTGACGTATCCCGACCGCGCGGCAAGCGACCGGGTGCGGACAGATTTCGCGAAGCTGGGGCAATTGACCTTCGAAGAGCCGGACCTCGAGCGTTTCCCGGCGCTGTCCCTGGCGCGCCGCGCCGGGGAAATCAGCGGAACATTGCCCGCCGTTTTGAACGCGGCCAACGAAGTCGCGGTCGAAGCGTTCGTGAACCGGAAAATCAGCTTTTCCCAGATTACGGATACGGTGCGACGCGCCCTGGACGCGCACAAGGTCGTTGAGCATCCCACCTTGCCGCAAATCCTGGAGGCTGATGCCTGGGCGCGGAAAGCGGCGCTTTGATTTACGATTTACGGATCCATCTCTTTCTTTAGCACAGGGCGCCGATGGCTGGCACGCCAGGCGCTTCACTTTCGAACGGCGACGAATATCGCATTGTGAAAAACAAATTTACTGATATAGTTAGGCGACCATTTGCATGATGGCTTTTCACTACATCTTTATCGCCCTGGAAGTGGTGTTGTTGTTCAACCTCCTGATCGGGGTCCATGAACTGGGGCATTTTCTGGCCGCGAAATGGCGCGGCCTGAAGATTGACCGTTTTGCCATTTGGTTCGGCAAACCGATTTGGAAGACGAAAATCGGCGGGGTGGAATACGCGCTGGGCTGGATTCCGGCCGGCGGTTACGTGGCCCTGCCTCAAATGGCAACCATGGAGGCGATCGAAGGCAAAAGCGATACGCCCGCGGAAAAATTGCCGCCGGTTTCTCCGCTGGACAAAATTATCGTGGCCGTGGCGGGACCGCTGTTTAGTTTTTTGCTGGCCGTGAGTTTCGCGTTTGTGGTTTGGGGAGTTGGCAAACCAACGACGGAGGGCGATAACACGACGCAGATTGGCTGGGTTGACCCGACCGGGCCGGCCTGGACGGCGGGACTGCGCCCCGGTGACACCATCCTGGCCATCGACGGCTACCCGGTGAAACATTTCGCGCCGACGAGCCAGGATAGCGTGACCTGGCGCATCATCACCAGCGAGGGACCGAAGATCGCGATCAAATATCGTCGCGATGGCCAGGAAAAAATGGCCTATGCCACGCCTTATTATCACCCGACCCATTGGTACGAGCGACGGTCTTTGCGGCAGATTCTTGTGGCGCCGGCCGAGCCTTCGATCGTTGACGAAGTCTTCAGCAATAGCCCGGCGGCTGAGGCGGGATTGACCAACGGCGATATTATTACCGCCATGAACGGACAAAAGATTTTCAGTCCTTTTACGATAATGTCGGCCGTGGACGAGATGAGCAATGGGCCGGTGAAACCATTGACGTTTACGGTGCAGCGCGGGTCGGACCACTTCGATCGCACGGTGCTGGCGCGGAAGCCGCTGGAGCCAACCAATAGCCCGCCGTCCCTTGGAATTGTGGCGTGGCTTTTGGATACGAATGTTTCCCTGGTGCATCCGACGCCCTACGAGCAGGTGCAGTCGAGCCTCAGCCAGGTTTTCGGGACGCTGGGGGCGGTATTTTCCCCGAAGACAGACGTCGGCGTGCAGCAATTGGGCGGCGCGGTGATGATTGCCCGGGTGTATTACAACCTGTTTCAGAGTCCCGACGGCTGGCGGCAGGTGTTGTGGTTTAGCGTCCTTTTGAATGTGAACCTTGCCCTCCTGAACATGCTCCCGTTGCCGGTGCTGGACGGAGGCCATATTCTGCTTTCACTGATCGAAGTGATCCGGCGCCGGCCCGTCAGCGCGCGATTGCTG
>DASYZW010000551.1:0-7848 GCA_035945915.1 Verrucomicrobiia bacterium
TTTATCGAAGGCCAATGCCGCGAAATGCAGGAGCAATTGGAAACGGAAATGAAAAAGGCGGCCATGGCGCAGGATTTTGAAAAGGCGGCCGGCCTTCGCGACATGCTCCGCGACCTCAAAACCACGACGCGGCGCACTGAAAAATTTGAGCGTGTTCCATACACCCTGCCCGGCCATGGCCAAAAACCTTCCGACCTGTCGGAATTAGCCGAGGCGCTGGGCCTGCCATCACCCCCGCAACGCATCGAGGCTTTTGATATTTCAAACATCAGCGGCACGTTCGCTGTGGCGTCGATGGTGAGTTTCAAAAACGGACGTCCCGATCGCTCCAATTACCGCCGCTTCAAAATTAAGACCGTCGCCGGCCAGGACGATTTTGCCAGCATGGCTGAAGTGGTACGACGACGCTACACGCGATTGCTCTCGGAATCGGCGGCGGCGCAGAAATCAAAGAATGATGAAGCTGGCGAAGCGGTGCCTGAGGAATTGCAAAAGCTTGTGGATGAAACGGGGCGCAAAGTGCGCCTGGGCATACCGGTGAGAGAGCCATGCCAGAACGCATCCGGCCCACTATCATTGCTGCCGGACCTGATTTTGATCGATGGCGGGAAAGGCCAATTAGGCGTGGCCGGCGAGGAACTAAAGAAACTAGGCTTGCAAAGCATTCCGGTCATCGGCCTGGCGAAGGAATTTGAGGAAATTTATTTGCCGGAAACAAGCGAACCGCTGCGCCTGGGCCTTGACCATCCGGCCACAAAATTATTACAGCGCATCCGCGACGAATCGCATCGCGTGGCCAATTCCTACAATGCGCAGTTAAGGCTCAAACGTATTTCGGAAAGCCTGCTGGATGAATTCCCGGGTATTGGCGAACGGCGCAAAGCGGCGTTGCTCAAAAAATTCGGCTCAGTCCAACGATTGCGCATCGCTACGCTGGAACAGATTGCCGAGGTGCCCGGTTTCGGCGGAAAAGCCGCCGAAGAATTGAAACAGTTTCTGGAAGAGCGCACGTCTGTCGCGGCCGGCGAATTACCAAAGGCTGATTAATGTCGTGAGGCGGGCAATTAACCCCATTTTTCCGTCTTCATTTGCTCCTTCGTCGCCCCCAGTTCGAAGACCACGGCTTCGGCAAATTCGACCAGGGGGTTCGGTCCGCAGGCGTAAAACACCGTATTTTGCAAATCGGTAACGTGCTGTTTGAGCCACGCCGAATCAACGCGCCCGCAACGACCGGTCCAATTATCCGCCGGAATCGGACGCGTGCAAGTGACATTAAAATGAAAGCACGGGTTTTCCTTTTCCAACTCGCGAAACTCTGCGTTAAAGATGATGTCCTTGGGCTGGCGCACACTGTAAAGGATGGTAATTTTTGTTTCCAATCGGCGTCGCGTGGCTTCGCGCACGTACGCGCGAAAAGGGGTCACTCCCGAACCGCCCGCGATGCAGACCAGATGTTTATTCGGTTCATACACGGGTAAAAACTTACCGACCGGTGGAATGACGAACATTTTGTCGCCCGGCTTGGCCCAGTCCACGATTCGCGTCCCCATTTTGCCGTCGCGTTTGACAGTCACCTCATAAAAACCGCGATCCAGCGAGCACGAGGAAAGGGAATAGGCGCGCTTATAAGTCGGCGTGTCCGGCCAATAGAGCGTGATGAACTGGCCGGTCTTGAATTCCGGATTATGGCCGTCCGGCCATTTGAGCCGGATGGTTTTGGTGTCCGGCAATTCCATCGTGGCCGTTTCGATCGGCATTTCGAGAATTTCTTTTGCCATATGAAAATATTTTCAGCCTGACCTTAGCCAAAACGAAAATGGGCGACAAGCCTGCTATTGGCACATGCTTGCCAAATATTGCCGCCGGAGCACCAATGGATGCGTTATTCGCACGGAATTTTTAAAAACTAAACAGATAAATCCTTCCGCTCGTTTAAGCAGGAAAAAACAACGAAAAATAGCGCTTCCCAAACAACCAAATAACCGCCGCCAGCGCAATGTAAGGGCCGTAAGGCATTCGGGAGGAAAATTCCCGGCGTCTCAGTATGATCAATATTAAGCCGACGGCCGCCCCAATCATCGAACTGGCCATGAGCGAAAAAACGACGCCCTGCCAACCGACGAAAGCGCCGATGGCGCTCATGAACTTCACGTCCCCGAGGCCCATCGCCTCGCGCGGCAAGACAACTTCCGCGCTGACGCATTCCATGAACGGAACATTGTCCGGCGACATTTTTTCCCCGCCAATCTCCAGGACAGACGGCGAGAGCCGGACAGTGACCTCCTTATAACCGCGATCCACCAATTCCACAGTCCGCGCGCGCACGACAATTGCATCCGACTTGCGATAAAAAAGCTCGTCATAAGAGATATCGCGATCCGGAAGATGCAGCGCCGTTTCGGAAAACAGAATCTTCGTTTCGACCGGCAACTTCAGGCGATGCCTTCCAAACAACAACTTCCCCAGCCGCAAAACGACATAAACGATTCCAGCGCCAACCACGGCGCCAATGAAACTGCGCAGCAATCCATAGCGATGCAACGTTGCATCGTGGAGTTGCGGCAACAGCAGGGACCCCAGCAATCCCGCGCCGATGCCGCCAAACGTAATTTCATCCGGAATAATAAAATGCTCGAAATCGATGAAACTGGCCGCAATCAGACCGGCCACAAAAAAGGAACAAACCAGGGCAAGCGGAATCGACGCGAGCGGGGAGCTGACATTCCCGAACTTGAGCCAGCACCCCAAAAATGCCACGCCCGTCAGCAGTTCTACGATAAAATAGCGGGCTGAAATTGGAGCGCCGCAATTTTTGCAGCGACCGCGCAGAACCAGCCAGGTCAATAACGGCACGTTCAAATACCATGGAATCGAATACTTGCAATGCGGGCAATGCGACGGCGGCGAAACGATGCTCAGCCCGCGCGGCAACCGATGAATGCACACGTTCAAGAAACTGCCCACCATGCAGCCAAACGCGAAAAAGCATACCGACCAGAAACGAAATGGCAGCGAAGCCCAAGTATGTACGTTGAAAATGGCGTTAATCCCCATAAACATTTTTTATCAGGGCTTTCCGCATGATCTCGATTGGCGGTTTCTTTCCGGTCCAAATTTGGAAAGCTTTGGCGCCCTGATACAGCAACATGCCCAGGCCATTGGCTGTTTTACAACCTGCGCGTCTTGCCGAGGCCAGCAGTCGCGTTTGCGGCGGCCGATAGATCATGTCATAAACCGCCCGCGCGCGATTGAGTGGAAACTGTTTTTCGTCCAGCGGCGAAGGATCGGACGGCTTTAGTCCCAGTGAGGTGGCGTTCAGAACCAAATCGACCTTTCCCGAGGGATAGCCGGCCGAGACGGTCACAAACGGGAATCGTTTCTCAATCTCGCGCGCGATTTCTTCCGCTTTACTCATCGTACGATTTGCCAGATACAACTCCGCCACTCTTTCTGAGGCCAGTTTCAACGCGGCAGTCCGTCCGGCGCCGCCGGCCCCAAGGAGCAACACTTTCGCTCCTTGCAATTTCACCCTCAGGTCTTCGCGCAACGCGGTAACGATCGCATCCGCGTCCGTGTTGAACCCTACGGCACGGGTGTTTCCATTGCGCTGTTCAAATTTAACCGTATTGACCGCTCCGAACATTTTGGCTGATTCGTCCAGGGCATCCATCATTTCGACCGCCAGCAGTTTATGCGGGACCGTCAGGTTGAAACCCGCCACATTCAACGCCCGCGCGCCTTCAATGGCCGCGCGGAGATTCATGGGGTCAACTTCAAAGGCGACGTAACACCAGTTCAAACCCAGTTTTTGAAACGCGGCATTGTGCATTGCGGGCGATGCTGAGTGAGCAACCGGCGAGCCAAGCACCGCGCAAAGGCGCGTGGCGGCGTTAATTTGGGACGGGCGGGTCTGTGACACGGCGGCTAATTAAAAATCACGCTATAGGGCCAACTTCCTTTTCAACGCCACGGCCACGTGCGGCGGCACAAACTGCCTCACGTCTCCGCCCAGCTTCGCGATTTCTTTGACGATGCGTGAACTAATAAATGTGTAGGTTTCGCGGGGCATCATGAAAATGGTTTCAATGTCTTCGGCCAATTTGCGATTCATCAGTGCCATCTGAAATTCAAATTCAAAATCCGAAACTGCCCGGAGACCGCGGACGATGGCCTGCGCTTTTTGTTTGGCTGCGTATTCGACCAACAGCCCGTCAAAAATATCGGCCCGGGCGTTTTTGACCCGGGCGATCGCCGGTTTCATCAAGCCAAGACGTTCATCGAGGGTAAACAATGGATGCTTGCTTTCGTTCCTGGCGATGGCAACGATCACGCGGTCAAAGAGTTTGGCCGCGCGTTCCAGCACGTCGAGATGGCCGTTGGTCAGCGGGTCAAAACTGCCGGGATAGATTGCCGTTCGCATGAACGCACTGTAACAAACAGCGGTCAATTGACGAGTTGAATGTCGCTGCGAAAATTATTCGACATTTCGCAGCCAGCACGGAAAATTAACCCATGCCGCTTTACGAATACGAGTTGCGCGAAGGAGAGTGCCGCGCGTGCGGAGGCCATTTCACGCTGCGCCGCCCCCTCAGCGCGCCGGAATTGACCAAGTGTCCCGCCTGCAAAAAACCCGTGCGCAAAATCATCTCAACCTTTAGCACGCCGCACAAACTCAAGCCCCTGTCCGTCTCTGACGCCAAGAAAGCCGGGTTCACCGTCCTTAAAAAACTCCGCAAAGGCGAATACGAACGGCAATAACCAGCGTCGCGCAACCGACGACGTTCACGACCAAAATAATTTGCGCACGAATGCGCATTGCATCCCGGTTTCCCCATGTTTTTGTCACTTTTTCCTTTTCCTTTTTCCGCATTAACTCTTAATTTCCTTTTTCCGCCATATGTCATCAACCAAGACGACCTTAAATCGCCGACAATTTCTTTCCACTGTAACCGCTGCCGCGGGCGTGCTCGCGGTGGGCGCGCCCACGGCGCTCGCCAAAGATTTTCTCTCGCCGTCCGGCCGGCGGGTCGGAATTTCCGACAAAGCCTACCGGCGCGCCCGGAAACGGGCGGAGGTCATGGTTGGGCGGATGACTCTTGACGAGAAAATCAGCCAACTCGGCTCATCCGCGGCGGCCATCGAGCGGCTAAATATTCCCGCCTACAATTATTACACCGGCGAGGCGCTGCACGGTTTGACCCAGGAAGCCCCGGCCACTTCATTTCCGATGCCACTGGCATTGGCGGCGGCGTGGAATCCGGAGCTGGTGCTCAAAGCCTACACAGTTGTGTCAGATGAAGCGCGCGCCTATGACAATCGACTGAAGCGTGGCCTGAGTTATTACTCGCCGGCCACCCTCAATCTTCACCGCGACCCGCGCTGGGGCCGGTGCGGCGAAGCGCCCGGCGAAGACCCGTGTCTTGCTTCAACGATCGCCGTTCAAATGGTCCGGGGCATGCAGGGCGACGACCGCGATTACCTCAAATCCACGCCTTGCTCAAAACATTACATCTGCAATAACACTGATGACGATCGCACCAAAATCTCGGCCCCGGTGGATCAGCGCAGTTTCTGGGAATTTTATACCCGCGCCTACCGCGCCACGATATTGGAGGGCGATGTCTTCAGCGTCATGAGCGCCTACAGCGCCATCAACGGCGTTCCTTGCAGCGCCAGCCATTTCCTGCTCACGGAATTGCTGCGTCGCCAATGGGGATTTCGCGGTTACGTGACGTCGGATTGCGATGCCATCGACAATATTTACGACCCGCACCACTATGCGGATACGTTGCCCGGCGCCGCTGCCATGGCCGTTGAAGCGGGTTGCGACTTGAACTGCGGTGGAACGTTGCAAAATAACTTGAAGGAAGCAGTGAATCGCGAACTCATTGGCGAAACGGAAATCACGCGGTCAGTAGTCCGTTTGTTTACGGTGCGCTGCCTGCTGGGCTTGTTCGATCCGCCGTCAATGGTCCGCTACACGCAGATTCCGTTTAGTGTCGTCGATTGCCCGGATCATCGCGCGCTGGCTCTGGAAGCGTCGCGGCAATCGCTGGTTCTGCTCAAGAACGATTCGCAATTTTTGCCCTTGAACAAGGGCAGCCTCAAAAACGTCGCAGTCATCGGTCCCATGGCTGGAATTTGCCACCTCGGCGGCTACAGCGGCGCGCCCAGGGTGATGATCTCCCCCTATCGCGGCATTGCTGAAAGCCTCGGCGTCGAGACTCATCTTTCCTATATTCCCGCTTCGGACCTGGTTGCCAGCGACGGCGAAATTCGGCTCCAACCGTCTTCCGAAGGGGAGATGAACCTTGGATTTATCGCCAACGGCACCTGGGCGGAATTTCCCAAGGCGGATTTCACCGGCAAAACCGAATTTCAGGCGCGCGTCTCCAGCGAAGCCGCCGGCGGCACTATCGAAGTGCATTTGGACAAATTCGAAGGTCCGTTGGCCTGCACACTCACCGTGGAGAACACGGGCGGCTGGCAGAAATGGAAAAACGTTTCCGCGCCGCTGGAAGGCATTATCGGAGAACATTCCATTTTCCTGAAATTCACCGGCGGCAGCGGGTACCTGTTGAATGTGGAGCGCTTGCAGCTCAATCCCGTTGTCCCGCCCGTCGTGCCGCCCGGCCTGCCCAAAGTCGTCTTGAAGCCCGGCTGCTCCGCCACCGGCAAAAAGGATGAGGCCATGTTCCAGGAAGCTGTGGATGCGGCAAAAAACGCTGATGTCGTCGTTTTGGTCTGCGGCATAAACGAGGAAGTGTGCGCGGAAGGCCGTGATCGCAAGACAATTGAACTCAGCGGCGTCCAGCCGGAATTGATCAAAGCAGTCTACGCGGCGAATCCGAAAACTGTGCTCGTGTTGTCCAGCATCAATACGCTCTCGATCCAGTGGGAACAGGAAAACATTCCCGCCATCCTGTGCGCCATATGCGCCGGCCAGGCGCAGGGCGCGGCCATCGCCGAGGTTCTCTTTGGCGAGTACAACCCCGGCGGCAAACTCCCCTGCACCTGGTACCGCTCGCTCGACCAGCTTCCGGACTTTCACGATTATGACATCCACAAAGGCCGCACATATATGTATTTTGAGGGCGATCCTTTGTATCCGTTCGGCTACGGCCTCAGTTATACCACATTCACCCTCGACAACTTGAAGATCGCGAAAGCGACATTGGCTCCGGGTGAAAAGACGAAAGTCTCAGCGGATGTCACGAACATGGGCAACCGCGCCGGGGCGGAAGTGGTCCAGCTATACATCACCGCGCCCGCATCGCCGGTCAAACGACCCATCAAGCAATTGGCCGGGTTCCAACGCGTGGAGCTGAAACCAGGCGAAAAGAAAACGGTCGCGTTCGAACTGCCGTTCAGCGATCAGGCGTTTTGGTATTGGGACGAAGATGCCCGGAAATTTGCGGTTCAGCCCGGCGTCGCAAAAATTTTGATCGGGAATTCCTCCGCGAATATTTTGCTCACCGGCGAACTTACTCTCAATGCCTTGACTGGAGCATTGCCGGAACCGGATTTTGTGGATACCGTTGCTGTCAAGTCAGAGGCGGTTTAAACAATGCGCCGGATGGCATCCAATTGGCCGCCGTCGAAAATTTCGTTATGACGACTATCATCGGACTCTCCGGCAGCCTGCGTTCCGGTTCATTCAATACGGCGCTGGTGCGCGCTGCCGCCGGCCTCATGCCTGAAGGCGCGCAGTTGGTGCCCAAAACCATTCACGGAATCCCGCTTTATGACGGCGACGGCGAAACCGCCAGTGGAATCCCTCCCGCCGTGATCGAATTAGGCGACGCGATCGCAAAGTCCGATGGTCTTCTATTGTCGACGCCGGAATAC
>DASYZW010000552.1:0-8434 GCA_035945915.1 Verrucomicrobiia bacterium
AGCGGGCGGTGGCGGTCAAAAAGCTATTGTCCCATCGAATATTGCTTCAATGGAGAAATCTGCTCACCGAACGCGGCGATACGTTGCCGATCACCCTTACTGCTGTTGTTTCACTGACTAACCAGGCGTTGACGTTCGAAGCCAGCATCAAAAACGATTCATCGCTCATGGTTTCATCGGTGGAATTCCCGTGCCTGGGCGATCTAAGGCCTCCGGCGACTGGCGCGCCGCTGTGGGCGCATCATACATTTTACGGCGATTTGAAACGGGACGACATTTCTCAGGGCTCGACAATCATGTCCAGGCAAAGCCTCTTTTGTCTGATTCAATCCACGAATGAGGGTCTATACGTGGAAATGAAAGATCCCACGCAGCCGTATCTGCTTAATTTTGTTTTTGAGCGTCATGGATTTGCCAATTCGGCCGCAAACCCATCGCGCCTGGAATTTCAAACCACACATTATGCTTATGTTCATCCGCATTCGTTTGCGCAATTGGCGCCGGTCGTGATGCGAGGTTACGCGGGCGATTTTCACGCGGGCCTGGATTGCTACCAGGCCTGGCGTTCAACCTGGTATCAGGAACCGCACATTCCGGCGTGGGCGCGCCAGGTGCATTCCTGGACGATGATTCGAATGACGACTCCGGAACAGGACTACGGGCTTCCCTACACCAACTTCGTCCAGTACGGACGAGAATGGGCGGCGAATGGCGTCAAGGCTGTTCAAGTGGTGGGCTGGAACATCGGCGGACAGGATGCGGACGACCCGTCCCAGGACACCGACCCGGGGCTCGGCACCTGGCAGCAATGGCATGACGCGATCGCCCAGGTCCAGGGCATGGGTGTGAAAGTAATTTTATTCGCGAAATTGAATTGGGCTGACCTGACCACGTCCTGGTACTCGAATGAGCTATGCAAATATCAATGCACAGACCCAAACGGCAGGCGATATGAGCAGGGCGGTTATGCCTACGTGACGCCGACGCAACTGGCCGGCATCGGATTGCATCGTCGGGCAGTCATGGATTTTCAGGACCCGGCATATCGTGAAGTTGCTGAAAAGGAATTTCAAAAAATTCTGGCCCTGGGTTCGGAAGGCTGGCTTTGGGACGAAATCTGTCATCATTCCGACGCGCTGTATAGCTGGGCGCCGGACCACGGTTATACTCCGCCGGGATATGTTTATGGCGGAGATATGCCGCTGTCAGAGGCCCTGCGGGCTGCGGCGGACAAAGCGAACCCGGATTTCATTTTTGCCGGCGAAGGGCCTGAAGATTGGCTGATGCAAGATTATCCGGTGTCCGAGACGGGACTAACCTCGGTGCCATTCAACCAATATTTGGATACGACGAACAGCATGGTTCTGGCGGGCGTGAGCGGATTTGACGATCGGGAGGCCTTGAATTTAATACTCATGGACCGTTACGTGATCCAGTACGAACCGTACTTTTACAAAGGCCACATTACGGACTTTCCGATGACGCTGGCTTACGGCAAAAAGGTTGATGATTTGCGGCGGCGCTATCAGGAATATCTGTGGGACGCTCAATTCCGCGACACCCTTGGGGCCAGCGTTACGGCCGACGGCACGTTCCGCTATTCCGTGTTCGATTCGCCGGCCGGCAAACGCGCCGTAGTGGTGGTAAATACGGACAGTAAAGCGATAACCGTCACGGTGGGTGTGCCGAAGGCTGCTGATTTGGTGGTGGCGACGCCTGACGATCCCGACGCGCGTCCTGTGTCCGGGGCCATCCAAATTCCCGCCCGTTGTGCCGCCGTGGTGATGGAGCGGTAAGACCGCCTGGCAGCCGACATGGCGAACGGCCGCCGGCGCAGTTTGCCATGACCTCTTCAACTGTTAATGAAGCACTCAGCCGTTCGATCGATCCCGGAAAAACGAAAGGCCGGACTTTCGTCCGGCCTCTCATAGTGATGAGGTTTATACGCCGTCACTCCGGCGCTCAGAAGGGCGACGCGACCAACTTGGGGGTCGCTGTCCGAGCCGCGCCGCGAGCAAAACCTCTCTGCCAACCCTAAACGGACAGCGAAATCAAATCGTTCACCGTTCACTTACTATGACGTTTCTAATCTGCATTCGGTTCAATAAATTTTCAACTTTTTATTTCACGGCTTGTTCACAAGCACTGAACACGACTTAACTATTCAAACCCCAATGCACCCGTCACTCTTAATGCGAACACGCTGATAACCAATTAGTTACTCCAGCCGGAAATGGAATGTCTAGAAAAATCTTTGTCATCCGTCGGCTCTGTATGACCCGGCCGAGTGACGTTTGCCTTTCTGACGTTTCTCCTTCCGCATTCACGGACCTTTTTAAAGCATCTTCCTTGCCCGCGCCCGATGCCAGGACCCAAACTTGCCTGGCGGCTGCAATCGCCTTGAAGCTCAATGAGATTCGCGCGGGCGGAGGCTTGGGAGAGTCGGAAACGAAGATGAACGCATCATTGCATTTCGCATTTTTTTGCGATTCAGACCATGCATTTTGAAAGAGAGATGCCACATGGCCGTCTTCGCCCATGCCAAGAAAAATCAGGTCCAAAACCGCTTGTCCGTTTTCCATTGGGACGTTCTGGCCAATTTCTGTATTGGCCATAGTTACGGCTTCTTCGGGCGGCAGTTCCCCGCGCAGCCGATGGATCCGCTCGGGTGCGATTCGCAGCGGCGCGAACAAAAGGTCATTGGCGACTTTGAAATTGCTTTCGGGATCGTCGGGAGGAACGCAACGTTCATCCGCCCAAAAAAAATGAACGTCGGCGAACGAAATATTTCTGGCGATGGCCTTTTCAGCGGTCGACAGAAAAAACTTCTGGGTAATGCGCCCGCCGGAAAGGGCGACGCTGTGAGATTTGCCCGCGCGATTGGCGGCTTCGATTTCGTCCAACCAGGCCGCCGCCGCTGCCACGGCAAGAGCGTCCGGACCCGGGAACGAAATAAGTTCAAACTTTTTCGCCGGCATGTTGAAAATGGACGGTGACTTCCGTCTTTACGGAATTGGCAATGAAACATTGCTTGTGCGCCATTTCGTGCAGCTTCTCTTCCTCGGTGGACGACGGCAATTTCGCCCCGCTGAATGTGATTTTCGGGTTGAGGGTGACCGTGCTGACCCACATCGCGCCGCTTTCCCCGCGGGCGACAATGCCCACGGCATCGTCTTCGTAAGCGTCCACCTGGAAACCCTGTTTCTGGGCCAGAAAAAGAAAGGTTAACATGTGGCAACTGGACAGGGAGGCCACAAAGGCTTCCTCCGGATCCACGCAGGCCGGATTTGAGAAGGGCGCCGGCACAACGGCGGGCGATGATGACGCCGGAACGGTCACGCCGCCGTCGAAGGTCCAGGTGTGTTCGCGCGAATACCGGCCGCGAAGAAAATCCGGGCTGTTCCGCGTCCATTTGATCGTTGCTCTATTTTCGGACATACAATTTCCTCATTGATAATTTCATTTCACCACCAGCGGTTCATGCCATGCATGGCCGTTTTGCGCGAGTAATTCGTCCGCGGCGATCGGGCCCCATGTTCCCGCGGCGTAAAATTCGCGATTCGTCAGCGCCTTGTTTTGCCAGCCATTGCGGATCGAATCGACAATTTGCCAGGCCGCTTCGACCTCGTCGCGCCGGATGAAAAGTGTCGCATCCCCGGCGATGGCTTCCAGGAGCAGGCGTTCGTAAGCTTCCGGCGTGTAAGCGCCAAATTCCGAATCATAACTAAAATGCATTCGCACCGGCCGCACACCCAGGCTCATGCCGGGGACTTTGCCGTTGAAGCGAAGGGAAATGCCTTCATTCGGTTGAAGCCGAATCGTGAGCGCATTCGGGTCCAATTTGCTGTCGCAAAGCGCGTTGAACAATACGTTTGGCGTGGGCCGGAACTGAATGCGCACTTCGCTCGCGCTCATCGGTAAATTTTTGCCCGTCCGCAGATAAAACGGCACTCCGCTCCACCGCCAATTATCGATCAGCAGTTTGAGGGCGACATAGGTTTCCACGTTGGAATCGGCTTTGACCTTGGTTTCCTGGCGGTAACCCGTCCGGGTTTGGCCGTCGACTGATCCCGCAAAATATTGGCCGCGGACGATTTGCCTGGCCACGTCGGCGGCATCGAGGTGCCGGATGGATTTGAGCAATTTTACCTTTTCGTCGCGGATGGATTCCGCTTCGATGGAGACGGGCGGTTCCATGCTCACCAGCGCCATGACCTGGAGCATATGGTTTTGCACCATGTCCCGCAGCGCGCCGGCTTCCTCGTAATATCCGCCACGGTCGCCCACGCCGAGTTTTTCGCTGACGGTGATTTGCACGTGGTCAACGGACTCACGGTTCCAAATTTGTTCGAAAATAGAATTGGAGAACCGGAACATCAGGATGTTCTGCACCGTTTCCTTGCCGAGGTAATGGTCAATGCGGAAGACCTGGCGCTCCTCGGCGAACCGGGTCAGTTCATTATTTAATGATTTGGCGGTCGCGAGGTCGTGGCCGAAGGGCTTTTCAATCACCAGCCGCTGCCAGCCGTGGGCGCCTTCCTGTTTATGCAGCAATTTCGCTCCATGCAATTGCTCGATAATTCCGCCGAACTGGCTGGGCTGCGTTGCCAGGTAAAAAAGCAAATTCTTCCGGAGCAGGGGTTCGTTGAATGAATTTAACTGCTGCCCCAGTTTCGCGTAGGCCGCGGCGTCGGTGACGTCGCCCTGGCAGTAAAACAGATTTGCGGAAAATTCATTCCAGACCTTTTCATCCACCGGCTTGGTCCGCGAAAACTGGTTTAACGCCTCCCGCAATTCCTGCCGCCATGAGGCGTCGGTTTTTTCGCGGCGGGCAAAGCCAATCACCCGGAACGACGGCGGCATCAGGTTGTCCTTGCAAAGGTGATAAAATGCCGGAATGAGCTTGCGCGCCGTCAAATCGCCACTCGCTCCAAAAATGACAATGGAACAGGCCTCAGACAGCTTGCGCTCCATCCCAATGTTGCAAATCGGCTCCTCGAGTTTTTCAACATCCATTCGCAAACAATGACGCAAGGCCCGTAAAATTTCAATCCAAACAAAAAATTCTCGCTTCCCGCATCCCGTTTGCCCAAAATTTATCCGCGAGCATGAAAGCCAAAATTATTGTCACACCGAAAAAGGCCGTGGTGGATCCCCAGGGCAAGACTGTCCAAAATGCTTTGGAACACATGGGTTACCGCGGCATTAAGGCCGTCCACGTCGGCAAATACCTCGAGGTGGAACTCGATGGCGGTGACAAGGAATCGGCCCGCAAATCCCTGGATGAGGCCTGCCATAAGTTCTTGAGCAATCCGGTCATTGAGGACTACAAGTTGGAAATCGCGGACTGACCCCCTGAAATTTGCATTCCGAATGAATTTTGCCGTCCTTCAGTTTCCCGCCAGCAATTGCGATCAGGACAGTGTCCATGCCGTGCGGGTCCTGGGCCATTCGTCGCGCCTGGTATGGCACAAGGAATCATCCCTGGGCGGCGCCGATGCGGTTATCATTCCGGGCGGTTTCAGTTACGGTGATTACCTGCGCACCGGCGCCATTGCGCGATTCAGCCCGGTGATGCAGGCCGTGCGGGCGTTTGCCGATAACGGCGGCCTGGTGCTGGGCCTGTGCAATGGATTCCAAATTTTGTGCGAGGCCGGCATGCTGCCCGGCGCGCTGGTCCGCAACCGTGATTTGCAATTTCATTGCGAGCACGTGTTTTTAAAAACCAATGATTTCGAATCGCCGTTTACCAACAGCATCCCGGAGGGCAAAATCCTGAAGATTCCGATCGCCCACGGCGAGGGTTGTTATTTTGCAGACTCGCCGACGCTGGAAACATTGAAAGCGGACCGCCGGATTCTGTGGCAATACAGCGACGCCCGGGGCAATCTGACGGAGGCAGCCAATCCCAATGGGTCTTTGCTCAATATCGCCGGAATCTGCAATGAACGACGAAACGTGGCGGGCCTGATGCCGCATCCGGAGCGCGCCAGTGAAAGTATCCTCGGCAGTGATGATGGCAAATGGATCTTTCAGAGCGTTATTGCCGCCTTTCAGGCAAAACACTCCTGAGCATCGCTTCTGAAAGTTATCGGCCGCCGTTCCCGTTGGGCGCCTCGTGGCAGAGCCACAAAATCAACGTCCGCCCGTACAATTCCAGCCGAGTGGCGCGCGCATCCACCCGAACTTCGCCTTTGCCCGCCCGCACCAGGTCACATTCCAGCGGTTGAAGCCCTTTGGTATCCGGCAATGTCCGGGCGCGGATACTTGCATTGAAGGAAAGGAATTCCGATTGTTTGTGTCCTAAAATTTCCCCGCGCGAACGTCCGAGCATCGTTTCGGCCCGACGGTTGGTATCAATAATTCTGCCGCTTTGTTCATCCGTGAGGAAGGCTGCGTCGCTGAGGCATTCAAATAATTCGCGATATTTATGTTCTGATTGCCGCATGGCTTCCTCGGCCCGCTCGCGCTCGATGTGCTCTTCGACTTCGCGCAAGGCCCGGTCAATCGCCGGAATCAATCGCACCAGCCGATGCTTTAAAACATAATCCGTCGCGCCATTTTTCAGCGCTTCCACCGCGGCATCTTCGCCAATGGTCCCGGAAACAAACAGAAAAGGGACTTCCGGGCGTTTTTCATGCGCCAGCATCAGGGCTTCGCGTCCGCTGAATCCGGGCATGGTGTAGTCCGAAAGGATCAGGTCGATGTCCTCGCCCAGCGCGGACACGAATTCCTCCCGCGTATCCACGCGGATAAAATGCGATTGCGGCCATCGGGCTGTCACCATGGCCTCGGTTAATTCCGCGTCACGCGCGTTGTCCTCCAGGTTTAGAATCCTCAACGTGGCTTTCACTCAATTTCCTTCAGTATCCTCGTTTTTAGACTAAATCAACCCCTGTTCAATTTCAACTGCCGCGGCCATTAAGCATCGCTCCTGAATCAATGAATAACCTAAACTACACCATCCCGCCGCGACGGGCAACCCGGCTCGCGGGGCGAATAAACCGAGTTGACTAATCGGTCAACGAATGTATTTTGGGTCCGCGTGATGGGCAATACGATTGCTTATGGCAAAACCAACTGACACCCGGGAAAAGCTGCTGCAAGTGGCCTTCGACCTCATTTGGAACCAGAGTTATGGTTCCGTGAGCGTGGACCAGATTTGCGAGCGCGCCCATGTGAACAAGGGCAGCTTTTATCATTTCTTTGAGTCCAAGTCCGAATTGGCGGTCGAAGCGTACGAGGAGAACTGGCGGGAGAAGCAGCCGGAATTGGACCGCGTTTTTTCAGCGCAAAATCCGCCCCTGGAACGATTGCTGGGCTGGTGCCAGTATGTCCGGGACCGGCAGCGCAAAAAGGCCGAAAAATATGGGCATGTTTGCGGTTGCCCCTATGCCAGCCTCGGAACCGAACTGGCCACGCAGGACGAAAAAATCCGCGGCAAGTCCCAGGAGATCATGGATCGGACGATTCGATATATTGAGAGCGCCTTGCGGGACGCCGCGCGTGAAGGACTGATTTCCCTTGAGGATGCCGGGGGCGGGGCCAGGCGCATTTACACCGCCGTGCTTGGGCAATTGTTATACGCCAAAGTTCACAATGACCTGGGAGTGCTCAGTGAACTGGAGCCGATGATTATGAATACGATCGGGGTAAGGGCCCTGGCGGCATGAACCGCGGTGGAAGCGGCGCTGATTTGCCGGATTCGTTTGACTAAATAGTCATTTACTATCATGCATTTAAGTGGTCATGGACAGGTTTAAAATCAATTGCGACCGGGCGAGTGAGTCATTTAATTTGAGGATTTGAAGCTTTTATATGTGGATCGTCCTTCTGGCTCTGCGCCGGCCCTACACGTTTGTTGTGGCCGCGCTGTTGTTGGTTCTCTTGACGCCGTTCATTTTGATGCGGACGCCAGTGGACATCTTCCCTGCCATCAACATCCCCGTCATCAGCATCATCTGGCAGTACACCGGCCTGAATGCCCAGCAGTTGGAACAGCGAGTGGTGTATGTCCATGAGCGGGCGCTAACCACGACCGTCAATAATATTGAGCACATCGAGTCGACCTCCTACGAAGGCATCGGCGTCATCAAGGTCTTTCTCCAGCCCCACGCGTCTGTGGACGCGGGTGTGGCGCAAATTACGGCAGTTTCCCAAACGGTGCTCAGACAAATGCCGCCCGGAATGCAGCCGCCGTTGATCATCCAGTACAACGCGTCCACGGTGCCGATTTTGCAATACAGTTTCAGCAGCCCTACAATGTCTGAGCAGCAATTGTTCGACACCACGGCAAATCTCGTCCGTGTGGGCCTGGTCAGCGTTCCGGGCGCCATGATTCCATGGCCGTATGGGGGCAAGACCCGCGTGATTGCGGTGGACCTGGACTTGACTGCGCTCAAAGCAAAGGACGTGCAACCCCAGGACGTGATTA
>DASYZW010000553.1:0-1643 GCA_035945915.1 Verrucomicrobiia bacterium
GTCGAATCCGGTGAAGTTTTCGTATTGATGGCTGATGCGCATCCGCGCGTTTATGAGCCTGGCCACTAACCGGTATTCGCGACGGCTCTGCGGGAAAGTAACGATGGAAGCGTCATAACGAGCGCCGCGCAATTTCATCAAAAATCGCAGTGAGTCCAATTTCGAATCAGTGGCGACGTCTTTTTGATAAACTGTGTTGAGGTGTGGATTATTCTGCAGGAATTTGGCGCCGTCCCAGCGGACGAATGCGTCAATGATTGCCCCGGGAAAGTTCTCTCGCAATTCGTGAATGAGAGGCGTTGCGAATATCGTGTCGCCGATACCGGCCAGGGAGAGGACGAGTATTTTCAAAGCCTTGAGATTTTTTCGAGGATGGCCGTCGTGGATTTGCCGGGTACAAACGGGATGATTTTGATTTTGCCCCCGGCCGCTTCGACGGCGCGGCGCTCATCCTGATTTAATGTGTCCGGCGTATAGTCACCGCCTTTGACATAGATGTCCGGTTGCGCCCGCTCCAAAAACCGTGTGGCGGTCTTTTCCAAAAAAATGCACACCGCCGAAATGCTTTCGAGGGCGGCGAGCACTGCGGCCCGATCATCCTGGGAATTCACCGGCCGGGCGGGACCCTTCAACTGCCGGGTGGCTTCATCGCCATTAACACCGACCAACAGGGCGTCCCCGAGGTTCCGCGCCGCTTCCAGGTAGGTGACATGGCCGGGGTGCAAGATATCGAAGCAGCCGTTGGTAACGACCAATTTTTTGCCGGCGGCGCGAAAGGCATTTCGCCATTTCGGCAGCACGTCCCATGGGATGATTTTTTCGCGAAAATTCACACCGCCATTTTGCCCGCGCTACGGCAATTGGCAACTGCTCAAAAGACCATGGGCACACCCTCTTCCAACGCCTGGAGGCAGCTGGTAATTTTGTTTTGAGCTGCCAATTCCCGCAGCCAGCGCAACGGTTCGTCCATATCCTCGAATGAAAGCCGAAATGAGCCGAAATGCATTGGAACCAAGTGCCTGGAATTGAGATCCAGGAACGCCTTGATGGCTTCATCGGGCCCCATGTGTACGGCGCGAAAGGTTTCCGGGTGGTAGGCGCCAATGGGTAGAAGAGCGATTTCCGGCGCGAGGCGTTTTCCAATCTCTTTAAAACCATCGAAGTAGGCGCTGTCGCCGGCGTGATAAATCTTCCGGCCCTGGTGTTCCAGGACAAATCCGCCATAGCCACGGTGCCGGTCCGTGAGCGTGCGCGCGCCCCAATGCTGGCTTGGCGTGAATGTTACTTTCCAATTCGATTTGCCCTGTGAAAAACATTCCCACCATTCCAATTCAATCACCCGCGAGAAGCCAAGATTGTGGGCGAGGTCCGCCACGCCGCGCGGCATGATGCCGATTTTGGGATGGGGCAACTTTCGCAAGGTCGGCCGGTGAAAATGGTCGAAATGCGCATGGGTGAGCAATACGACATCAATCGGCGGAAGATCGCGGATGCGCAGGCCGCTCCGTTTGAGGCGTTTCAACAGGAACAGCCAATTGGCAAAGTTCGGGTCAATCAGCACGTTTAAGTCGGTGAACTGGATCAGGAAGGACGCGTGTCCAATCCAGGTAATGGCCACCTGTCCATGTTTCAGCCGAGGAAAA
>DASYZW010000554.1:0-4409 GCA_035945915.1 Verrucomicrobiia bacterium
TTCGACGCGATGTTTCGCGTTTCTGGCCGTTCCCAGCTTGATCACATGGCACATGGCGTCCAAACAATCGCCGATGTAGAGATAGGATTTGCGCTGCGAACCGTCGCCAAGGACCCTGAGTTTTTTAGGGTTGGCAACAAGTTGTTTATAAAAATCCAGCACGTGACCGTGAGTATACCGTTCCCCGAGAATTGAGACGAAACGAAATACATAGCCTTCAAATCCATATCCTTCGCAATAGGCGTGAATGAAGCCTTCTGCGGCGAGTTTTGACGCTGCGTAAAGCGAGGTTTGAATCGGGAATGGCGCGGTCTCGGGCGTGGGAATGATTTCCGACTCACCATAAACACTGCCAGTGGAGCTGAAGGCAATGCGGCTTACGCCGGTCACTCGCATGGCTTCCAGGACATTAAAACTGGCGAGGGCGTTTTGTTGAAAATCCTTGCCGGGATGTTCCAGGCCAAATCGAACATCGGCATTGGCAGCCAGATGAAATACAATGTCACACCCGGCCATACCTTTGATCAGGTCCGGCAAATCCAGTCCATTACCGTTAATCAGCGTGAATTTTGGATTCTTTAAGGCGTTTTCCAGGAACTCTCTTTGTCCCGTGGAAAAATTGTCGAAACCAATGACCGTCATGCCTTCGCCCAACAGACGATCAACCAGATTGCTGCCGATGAAACCCGCGGCGCCGGTGACAAAAATTTTTTCCATGCAAGAACGAAAAATCTAAGGGATTTACAGGAGCATCGCCAGCCTTTTTGACAGCCTTTGTGGCGCAACGATTAGCAGCAAACTGTGCAATGCACAATCGCCCAATTACCAGCGTTCAAAGCTGATTTGAACTTTGTTCCTACTTTAGGCACAATGGCGCTATGCAGTCTAATTTCCAAGCCATGCCGCGCGTCAGCTTCATAATGCCGACGCTGAATGCCGGCGCGATTCTGGATAACTGTCTTGCGTCCATAATCCGGCAAACTTATCCGCGCGAACGGTACGAAATCATCCTGGCTGACGCCCATTCGAAGGATTCGACCCGCGAAATCGCGAAGAAACACGGCGCAATTGTACTGGATGATGACGGTAAAAATATGGAGGAGGGCAAACGTCTTGCGCTGGGGCGGGCGGCTGGCGAGTTCATTGTATTCGTCGACGCGGATAATGAGATAACTCATCCGGACTACATCGAACTGGCGGTCCGGGCGCTCCAGGAGAATCCCCAAGCCCTCGGAGTCGAAAGTTATTATCTGCCGTCACCCAAAATGAGTTCCTTTTGCGCATACCTTTCCCATTTGCTGCACATCAGCGATCCCATATGCTGGCTGATGAGCGCCAATCCGAAACTGGTGGGACGAGCCGCCGAAGTTGAACGATGGACACTGCCCGGAGGGACATTGTCATATCCGCTGGGTGCGAACGGGTTTGTCTTTCGCCGGGCCGACTTGGAATCGGTCAAGGCCGATGAGCATTTTCAGGACACCCACGCCGCGCTTCATTTGATGCGCGCCGGCAAACGTGAATGGTTGCGCATCCACGGCCGGGGAGTCCACCATTATTACGTTCAGACCCTTTGGGGCTTTGTACAAAAACGCCGCCGCGCGACAGTTCACTTCCTTCGGGTCCAGGAGGAAGCAAAGACCAATTGGATGAAAGAACATCCGCCGGTCCCGCTTTGGGCTGCGACTCTTTACTGCCTAACGGTGGCAGGTCCGCTCTTTCATGTGATGCGCGGGATTGCTCGCGATATCCGGTGGCTATGGCACTTGCCCGCGTGCCCGGCGAGCGTGCTGGGAAATGCCTGGGGAGTATGGACCTACTGGACTTGCAAGCATGATAAAAAATTAGTTGCTAATCTCAAACCAGAACAAATGCTGAAGAATGGCCGCACAAATTGAAAAGTTTGGAAGGGGCAACATACATCCTCTGATCAGCATCATTGTGCTGAATTGCAACGGTTCGAACTGGCTTCCGAAATGTTTCGAAAGCATCATGACTCAAACTATCATCGACCAAATTGAAACGATCATGGTTGACAACAACTCATCGGACGATTCCACCCAGGTTGCGAGAGAGTGGTTCGTGAAGTTTCCGATGGCGTCGCTGGTTTGCAATGCCGACAACCTCGGCTTTTGCGAAGGGAACAATTCCGGCGCCCGCGAGGCTAGCGGCCGGTGGTTGCTGTTTCTAAATAACGACACGTGGCTCGAACCGGATTGCATGGAAAAGCTGGTCACTGCAACCGAGCAAATGGACGCAGCTGCTTCTACACCGCTTGTCCTGAACTACCCGGACAGTTCATTTCAGGATTTCGGATTTTACGGCTTTGATTTATTAGGCTTGCCGAGCGGCTCAAAGACAGCAACCAACAGTCGGGAGATTTTTATCGCCGGAGGTTGTTCGTTTTTCATACGCACCGACGTGTTCAATCAGATCGGGATGTTCGATGCCGAGTATTTTATTTATTCTGATGATTCAGACCTATCCTGGCGCGTTTGGATCGCCGGCCATAAAGTGGCGGGAATTTTCGAAGCGCGCTTGCACCATCGCGGGGCTGCGGGCGTAAATCCCTCCGGCGGCGTTATGACCGTCGAGTTTCGGACGACGGACAACAAACGGTTTTTGACCAACCGCAACAGTCTGTTGACTTTACTTAAAAATGGGCAACACATATTGCTTTTGCCAATCGGCCCGCTGGTCGCTTGGCTCTTTGTCGAATCACTTGCCGGGGCAGTGCTGTTGCGCCGTGCGTCATTTATCAAGTCCACATTTTGGAATGTTTTAGCCGACTGCTGGCGCCTGCGTCATCACGTTTTACAGGAACGAAAGAGGGTGTCGGCGTTCCGCAAGCGTTCTGATTTTTGGATGCTGCGATTTTTCAGACTAAGGCCCAATCGATGGTTTGAGGTAAAGCGGGCGTTACAGCTCGGCCTTCCCCGTGTGGACGCAAAATAAGAAAGTGATGACCATTCCATCTTCACAGAAATACGACGTGGCAGTGTGTTACCGGATTTATCCCGGTGTTTCCGGGAACCCGATATTTGGATTCAAAGATAAATTGCCCTTATTAACTCTCAATCTCGAGACGTTCAAAGAATCACTTGGGACTTTAAAAGTTAAAATGTGGGTCCTGCTGGATAAGTGTCCGCCCGACTATCAGGGTTTGCTGGAAAGGACTTTTCCGGACACGGATATGCAGATCCTGACGCTTAAAGGCGAAGGCAATCGCGCGACATTTCACCGGCAGGTTGACATTCTGAGCACGCAAACCGAATCGGAATTGGTTTATTTTGCTGAGGACGACTATTTGTATCTTCCACGCTCGCTGGAGCGCACCGTTGAATTCATGCGCGCGCATCCCGAGGCAGACTTTACCACGCCATATGGCCACGCAGACTATCATAGAGCATTTATTCATCGTTTCCCAAGCCGGGAAATCGTAGAAGGCGGTCATAGTTGGCGGAAAGTGGTTTCGACTTGTCTGACCTTTATGGCCCAAAAACAGGCGTTGGAAGAATCGGCATTCGTTTTTAAAACCTACAATAAAAATCCCGATCTCGCAATTTGGATGGCCCTGACCAAAATAAGGGTTCGCAATCCGTGGTCATGGATCCGGAGCGCGGGTGACGGGCTTTTCTTTTCCGCCTCCCATGCCCTGGCCTGGCGTTATGCCTGGAGGCAAATCCTCTTTGGAAAAAGAAGGACGCTCTGGTCGCCCACGCCGTCCTTGATTACACACATGGAGAAAAATGGTCTGGCTCCGGGGGTGGATTGGGAAGGCATTTTTGGACAGCGCGCAAAGAGTCTGAAGGACCAATCAAAACAAAGGCCATAATAACGGAGGCGCGCATTTTGTTGGGACTCGTTTCGCGGAACGAACGCTACACCTGCCGGCGCAGGCAGCGGGTTAAATGACTGGCACTCAATCCACTCATTGAGCTTGGCCTTGAATCTTCATCCTTTTAATGCCGCCCCACGATAAAGCCAGAAACAGCCATTGTTTAAAGTGGTATCCCTGCCTCGTTCTTAAAATGCTCCAAAAGGCTTTGGCTGCCGCAAAAACAAAATCTCCCAGCCTCGCAGCCTGGATCATTTCCAATAAGACGGTTTGGTTCGCGATTTTTTTGGCTAGCGCCCTTCGCGCCTCCTCGCCAGGCTCCATGCCGAGGAGCCTTTTATGAATAATCATCTGGCCTGACTTGTCCCTGATATAATCGCGCAAAAATGCAGGGGCATTGAGGTTTTTAAAGTAGAATACTGAGTTGTGAACTGCGGACCCGACCACGTTCCTTTCATGCTGCCTATAATTAACAAGGCACTCGTTAATATAGCCCACAGGAGCGCGCAAAGAGCAGACCAATGCAGCCCATGCGTCATACATGAAAAGAGATTGCTCCGGCATGGGCAAC
>DASYZW010000555.1:0-4018 GCA_035945915.1 Verrucomicrobiia bacterium
TAAATGTACGAGTAACGGTGAAGTGGATTATAGGTTTTCACGCCCCCAGCGCGAGTAAAAACGGGTTCGGAACGCTTCGACGATTAAAAAGGACGAAACGAGTGGAAACCTTATGCCAAGACAGAACTGGCGTTCCGGCCACGGTGCGCAAAGGCAAGTGGCATTGCCATTACGGGTTCGCCAGGCGGAAATACAAATTACCCGTGGGCGAGGTGAGACTCAGATAATTCGTGCCGTTAGACGTCGTCCAACTGCTGTTTAACGACCAGTTCAACGGAGCAGTGAGGCTGTTATTCTGTTGCAACGTCCAGCCGGATACGTTCTGCCAATAAACGACGACGTTTTTGCCGGATTGACTGATATAAAGGGTTGGCGCGCCGGGGGTTTGTATCACCGAAATAAAAGCCCAAAAACCGCCGGTAAGAGAATAATTGCCGCCCGTCATCGGCGCCGAAGCGTCCGGCTGGCCGATAGTGCCGCTCACGCTGTATTGTCCGCCGCTGCTGGTCCCGCCACCACCGGCGATTTTGTACCAGTTAATGCTATAGCTCTGGGCTGAGGCGGACAGCGTAAATGTCAAGGCGACGGCGGCCACGATAAGGCCGAGCAAAACGTAGGAATGAGGGAATAGCCGCATTTTAGGCGTTTTCATATTGAATTTTGAACGTGCAGTTCAACAATTAGTTTCCCACAAAGGCAAGGAACGTCAAGCTCAAACCGAGACGGTGGCAGGAAATGGGTTGCTGCGGATTAATGAGATCATTCTGCAATTACTGGGTTGTCAACCAGGCAATTAGTGGTAGAGTTGCTGGCGGGCTTGTTTAAACAATCGCAATAGGAGTGACTATGCCAAAAATGCGCGCCGCACAAATTTCCCGCCCCGGGGGTCCGTTTGAATTGGTTGAACGTGAAATCCCCCAGCCCGGACCCGGCCAGGTCCGGATCAAAGTCCAGGCATGCGGCATCTGCCACAGTGATTCTTTGGTTAAAGAAGGTCATTGGCCCGGAATCCAATATCCCCGCGTGCCCGGCCACGAAGTGGTGGGTCTTGTAGACGCGGTCGGCGCCGGTGTCTCGCAGTGGAAACCGGGCCAGCGCGTTGGCGTGGGCTGGCATGGCGGTCATTGCGGGATGTGCGACAATTGCCGCAAAGGTGACTTTTTCGGATGCACCGTCGCTCTGCAAGTGACCGGAATTTCCTTCGACGGCGGATATGCGGACTACATGGTCGCGCCGGCTGTGGCCGTTGCGATGGTCCCGGATGAATTGTCGCCGGCGGAAGCCGGTCCGCTGATGTGCGCCGGAATCACCACTTACAATGCATTGCGCAACAGCGGCGCGCGGGGCGGCGACGTTGTGGCCGTTCTGGGCCTTGGCGGATTGGGTCACCTGGCGGTGCAGTATGCTGTAAAAATGGGTTTTCGGACAGTCGGCATTGCGCGGGGCGCCGACAAGGGCGCACTGGCGCAGAAACTCGGCGCGCATCACTACATTGACAGCCAGGCACAGGATCCATCAGCCGAGCTGGCTAAAATGGGCGGCGCGAAAGTGATCCTGGCCACGGTGACCAATTCAGATGCCATGGCCGCGGTGCAAAATGGCCTCGCATTAAACGGGACCCTTCTGATCGTCGGCGCCGTGCCTTCGCTGACTATTTCACCGCTCGTCCTCATCCTGGGAAACCGATCAGTCAAAGGCTGGTATTCAGGCACGGCCGCCGATTCTCAGGACGCGCTCAAATTCAGTGTCCTTTCAGGCGTGCGCTCAATGAACGAAACGTATCCGCTTGAGCGCGTGACAGAAGGCTACGAACGCATGATGAGCGGCAAGGCGCGGTTTCGGGTCGTGTTGACGATATAATGACCGATGGTTTTAATTTTTGGGTACGCGGGATAACGACTGCGCGTGGTATTCGCAAACGCGATATGTCTTGTCATCCGGGAAATGCGATTTGAAGTGCGCCAGCGGCGCCAGCGAAAAGAAGGCGTGCGAATCAGCCGGTTACTATGACCGTTTCAAATAGCGAATCCATCCGCAAATGGAACCTTCCTTTGTGGCAGCGGATGGTTCTTTTCGGCGCGGGCTATTTTTTGATGGCTGAAGCGGCCGCTTATCTCTCACCACGGCATCTGGCATTCGTCAGCTTCTGGATGCCGGCCGGCCTGGCGGTCGCGGTCCTGTTGATAAACCGGACCCGGGATTGGCCGTGGCTGCTGCTGGCGATTCTCCCGGCAAATTTTCTTTTTGACGGCCTCCAGGGCACGAAGATTCCAGTGATTTGCGGTTTCTTCGTCGCGAACATCACGGAATATTTTATTGGAGCCGCGCTGGTCCGAAAATATGTGGGCCAATGCCCGGAACTGACCACACTCATTGAATACATCGGGCTGCTCGTCTTTGGCGGGGTATTTAACTCCATGATCGGCGCGGCCATCGGCGCGGCGACGCTGCTGTATTTCGGGGAAACGAATTCATTCGCGTCGTCATGGCGCACGTGGTGGGGCAGCAACATGATGGCGATAACGGTTATGACACCATTTATTTTGGCCTGGTTTGGTCCCGGTCCGTTATACAGCCGGCGCCGCGCGCTGAATTCACCGAAAAGGATTCTGGAGGCCGCTTTGCTCACCGCGGGCATGATCGGCGCGTTGTGGAACCTGCTCACGAGCGAGCAAGGCGTCCTTTCCCCTGACCGGGTCTTCATAGTGCCTTTTATATTATGGGCCGGATTGCGGTTTGGAGTTCGCGGGGCGACGGCCATTGCCTTGATTATGGCGATTGGGCTGTCCTTCTTTTCCGCGCGGTCGTTTTCGCGAGTCGCGCCGCAATTGGTTGCATCGGGCGAATATATCTTCATCGTACAGGCCATCATGGGCATGGCGACGCTCATCGCCTTGATCCCGGCGATCGTCCTGGCTGAGCGCGACCGGACCATGGCCAAATTACGGGAAAGCGAAGAGCATTACCGGAGCCTTACGCAGGCGGCTTTCGAAGGCGTGGCCATCAGTGAAGAGGGTCGGCTTCTGGACGTCAATGATCAGATGCTCAAAATGTTCGGCTACGAGCGAGAGGAAATGATCGGACGCCAAATCGTGGACCTCGCGGCGCCCGAATGCCGCGACGCCATTGCCGAACGCATCCGGACTTTTGCCGAAGACAATTTGGAACACCGGCTCGTGCGCAAAGACGGCAGTTTTTTCATTGCGGAAGCGCGGGCGAAAATCGCGCGTGTGGGCGGCCGGTTCGTGCGCATGACGACGTTGCGCGACGTGACCGCGAAAAAAAAGGCGCAACAGGAGCGGGAAGAGTCCATCGCGCGGGAACAGAAAGCGCGCGCGCAGTATACCCTCCAGCTCATCGCCTCCCAGGAGGCCGAGCGAGAGCGCATTGCCGGTCAACTGCATGACAGCCTGGGCCAAAATCTGTCCGTGATCAAAAACCAGGCCCAACTGCTGCTTCTTCGCCACGAAATGTCGCCGAGCGTCCGCGCCCAGATCGAAGCGATCAGCGATATGACGTCGGTGGTCATTGCCGAAATGCGGCGGATATCCCAGGACCTGCATCCGTATCAATTGGATCACCTGGGCCTCACCGGCGCGCTCGACGCGCTGGTCGAGAGCGCCCGCAATGCCAGTACGATCGAATTCAAAAAGCGTTTCGAGCCGGTGGATGACGTCCTTTCACGCGCATCGGCGGCCAGCCTTTACCGCATCGTCCAGGAGGGCGTAAATAACATCCTGAAATATTCCGAAGCAAAAAACTCCCGGGTCACGCTGGAACGTGATTTGACCGAAGCGTTGCTGGTCATCGAGGACGACGGCCGCGGATTTGAGCCCGGACAGGCCCGCGAAGGGATGGGATTAAAAAATATTGCCGAACGCGCGCGGATCCTGGGCGGGCGCCTTAAAATGGATTCCAGCCCGGGCCGCGGCGTCCGGATTGAATTGGCCATTCCGATTGCGCCACTCGATGGATCGACTCCGGCCGCAACCTGAAATTTAGATCACGCGTGAACAGG
>DASYZW010000556.1:0-3494 GCA_035945915.1 Verrucomicrobiia bacterium
GGAGGGCCATCGGGATCGAAGCGTTTGTATGACCTTTGGCCATTGCTCGTAGGTTTTGAATGGTTCAACGCCGCCGAGCATCAGCGCGACTCGGCCGTGCGCCGGCTTTGGCGGCAAGGGACACGGTTCATCGTCGATAAAAAGACGCGGCCGAAGAAACGGCTGAAGTTTGTCGTCATCGTAGGGATACCCGAGCAAATGATGGACACGGTAGCAACTGAACAGTGTCCGATTGAAATGGGCGCCGTAGAAAAAAGATTGCAGACACGCGCAGGGCAATTCCGGGCCAATGGATCTTTTGAGGCGGATGGAGCGGGTATTAAACAGGTCCAGAAGAATGAAATCGTATCGCGACGGCTCCAGTTGGCCGGCATCGGTAAAAACGGATTTGAAATATTTGTCGTGGAGATAGAGACCGGCGTGGCGCGGGTCGGTGAGGAGATCCATTTCATAAGCGCCCAGCAACGATCGCCCGGCCAGTTCCATAATTGAATCGCCGATGGACGTGCTGGAATAGTTCAACCATAGCAAGCGGGCGGGCGGCGGCGGTAAACGATCGCGCAGCAACCGGGAGGGCAGGTTCATTTTCAGCCAAAGCCACCGCCGGAGCAGCTTGAAATTTGCCGAGACTTTGCGGCCCGGGGATTCCTTCTCCAACATTTCCTTCATCGTCCCGGGCAGCTCATGGCGAAAAGGCGGCGTGTAACGCCGGGCGAAGAAACGCCGGAGAGAATTTTGGGGGTTCCCGGTCACTGGATTAGCGGGCGGAAAGCCTGCGATGACAGATTTGTGATTCGTCCTGCCTTCACGATTCAACATTTCAACGTTTCAACGTTTCAACGTGTTTCAATTGCCGTTCCCAGAGCTTCGCATATTTCAAGAATGTATAGTAGGCGTAGAGGGTTGCTAAAATCAAACCGTGCCGCCCGTCGCGCCAGCCGCTTTTGAGAATATAGATTCTGAGAAACATGGCGAACGGGCTCCCCATGAGGCTGGGCAACGAGGCGCGTTTGTTGCCGGCCCGGTAGCGGTCAGCCATCAGTGTGGAGTAGCGCTGCAACTTGGCGGTCGCGACCTCAAGTGTGGGCCACGGATATTGAAGAACGTGTTCGCGGAGGTGGCCGAGCCTGCCGTCAAGTTGGTAGCCTTCATGCACCAGGTCGCCCCGGTATCGCATTTTTTTCCGGTTAAAAACCTGCGGCTGCCGGTAATCGGGGTACCAACCACTGTGGCGCATCCATTTGCCGAGGAAATGGCTTTTGCGGGGAACGTGATAAGCATCAAATGGCGGCGGTTCGGCGAGAGTACGACGAACTTCCGCCGCAAATTCGGGCGTGCTGCGTTCGTCTGAATCGATGCTTACGACCCAGTCATTTTTCAGGAGTGCGACGGCCTCGTTGCGCAGCTTGCCAAAGCCTTCGAATTTTAAATTCACGTGCCGGACGCCGAACGAGCGGCATATTTCCACGGTGTCATCGGTGCTGAACGAATCCGCCACCAGCACTTCGTCCGCCCATAAAACGGTAGGCAGCACCTCCCGCAAATTTTTTGCTTCGTTATAGGCGATGATGTAAAGGCTGACTGGCTCAGGCATTTTCAGGAATGTGGCGGCTGGGCAGAAATTTGCCAATCAGATAATGGGACATCGGGTGACGTTCCCCTATTCATAGAACGGCCTTGGTCGCTTCCAAGAGGGCGTCGGTGGAGATATTGCAAAGAAACGCCGCATCCGGACGATTTTCTCCCATGATGACGCGGGATTGATCGCCGGAGGGCATCCATGCGCTCAAGGTGCGATTGGGCCAGAACCAGGCCACGACAGGAGTTTGCGTCATCACGGCTATGTGCAATGTGCCGGTGTCACCGCCAAAATGCGCGGCGCTGTTCTTGATGACGGCGGCAATTTCCATGAGATTGAGATTTCCCGGGAAAACACGCCATGGTTTTTGCGGCAGCAGGGCGAGCAATTGTTCCATTTTTTGGAGCTCCCGCGGCGTGGGCGCGCAGGAAAGGGCCAGCCTTTTTTCGGGATATGAACTACCGAGCGCGGCGATCAATTGCGCGAGTTGCTCCGGCGCCAGTTCCTTATGATCGGCCGTGGTAAAGGGGCTGATGTGAAAATACATGCCTTTGTCCGCTTCAGAGATTTCGGCCGCGCGCAAATGCGCCGGGGCTATCTCCAAGTGAAATTCAGGTTCCGTGAACGGAAACCCAACCTCAGCCAGGTACCGGCATTTAGAGAGATACGCCGGCTCGTCTCCCGCGCGATATCGGATGCGCGCAGTGAACATGTATTTTCGGAAGAACTCGCCTCTGTCTTCCGGCCAGCGGCCCAATCGCTCGCGCGCTCCGCTGAAGAACGTCAGCCAGCAGGAGCGGTCGGAGCCGTTTAAATTGATCAAGACGTCGAACTTTTCGCGGCGAAGGCGGCGCACAAAATCGACATTTTCACGGAGCGTGGCATGGCGCGGGTAACGCATGTAGCCCCAAACGCGGTCGACCCACGGCAGGCAATCCATGATGGAAACCACGTGACTGGCCACTGTGACATGCAGTTCCGCATTGGGATAGGCCTGCCGCACCATCCACAGCGCCGGCATCAAATGAATCGTGTCCCCGAGAAAGCCCAGGTCCAGAACCATGATTTTCCTCGCGTCGAGGGTGCGTTGAAGAAAATTTTCAGGATGGGACATGGAAAATGCCTGGTCCTATGAAAACGACAAAAAAGAGTGTAGCGAGGTGATCTTAATTTGATGAACGCGAAAAATCGGTTTGCCAGGAAGTTCACTAGTGACAAATTCATCGGCGCCTTGTCGAATGGCCGCCGCCAGATTCAGAGCGTCGCCGGCCGCGAGGCCGTGCTTTTTAGCCAGAGCCATTGCGGCCTTGCCTAACGCTTCGCTGAATGGTTCGCAACCGGCGGCGGCGGCGAAATGTTCATTATAAAACTCCACCTCCGTCTGGCGTCTTTCAAATGTCGGTTTCGGTAATAATTCCAACTGGACATTTTCGCAGGTGACAAACTCGCGCGAATCGTCTTCCAAAATGGCGATGGCAGCCTCATGAAGTTCACCGCGTTTCCAAGCCGAAAGCAAGACGCCCGAATCCAGGAACGTTCTCAATGAAACCTCCCGCGGCGGTCCTGCAACTCCCGGGCGATGCCTTCGGCGTCCAATGGCTCCCCGCGCTCGGCGCGGCCTTTGTCTAAAATCGCCTTCAGTCGCCGACCGCGTTCGGTCGTTGGCTGCCATTCCGATTCCTGGCGCCTGATTTTCTCTTCCAACGCGGAAAGAATAAAACGACTGCGGCCCTTGTGCGCGCCCGGCAGAGCGCGGAAAATCTTCATTGGCACTTTCACGCTAATGAGCTTCGTATTAGTCATACCCAGAGTATTACCTTAATGGGTGGGGTTCGGTCAAGCGGACAACACAGCATTTTAATCAGGGTCACCTAATCATTGAGATTTTTGCATCCGCCAATCCAATGCGTTTTCG
>DASYZW010000557.1:0-4138 GCA_035945915.1 Verrucomicrobiia bacterium
GTCATAGATCCATTTCCGCTAAGATAGCAGGAATTTTGGCCGCCGCTGTTTTCGACCATGGCATTGAGTTTGTAAAATCCGTTGGGCAGGTGAGTCACGAGCTGGGATGTTTGCGCCTGATACGGCGTGGCATTGCTTTGAAGCAAAGACCAGGAGCCGGAAAAGGCATTACCCTGGATTAGCGAAACGGCGGAGGTTGTGCCGGAGCTGCTCCAAAAGGCCGCCAAGTTGTTGGACTCAAAATCGCCGTCCTGCAGTTGGCCGATCGGAAACGCCGCCAGACGGTAAAACGTTCCGGCTGAATTTATGGGCACCGTGGCGCCGGCTTGACCCATGGTGGACGAAATATCCTGCCATGTTCCGTTGTCTAAATTCGTGACCTTTTGCAGGCAGACATTCAAGGCGGCCGGCCATGAAAGTGTCACGTTGCCGTTGGATATCGATCCGACCGAAAGCGTGCCATTGCTTGCGGCGGCAATCGTAAGGTTGTCGAAATTAAACGTTCCGCCGCTGCCCGTGTGCACGAACACCAGGCCGGCGCCAGTGATGGTGCCGGCCAAATTACTCGAGATGGGCGCGCCGATGGTGGCATGTGTCGCGGTGCCATTACCGCTAACGGTCAATGAATCCCATTGGGATGCCACGGGACTGAACGTCCTGGAGTACGTGGCAAAGGGACCGGCGGACGAGGGCACGGGCAACGGATTTGCCGAAACGTACCAGTTGGCATTGTTCATTTGGATTGCAAATCTTACCGTGACGTTGCCCGGGGTTTGATATGGCTGCACATCCACCGATAAAGTGATTCCTGAATACAGCGAGGGATTAATGGGCGGAAAAGCGGCTCCTGTGGTTGTGGTCAAGGCTTCAGACGTGTAAAAGGCGGTTGTGGCAGCCGTGCTTTCATATGCAAACGCCGCGCCATCACCGCCCAGGTTTTGATAGATGCGATCCGGATCATCCGGAATGTCATTCGCCCAGCCGACGGAACTGACCGGGAGGTTGCCGTTGATCGCGCCATAGGGAAATGTTTCCCGATACAGGACGACGCTTTGTGCGCAACAAAGATGGCAGAGAACCGAAAGGAAGCAGGCGATGGAAGCACTCGTGAAGAGAGATGCCCGTACGCGGGCGGGTGCAATCGGACCGGGCATTCCACGCCGCAAGCTCGATGACACTAATTTACGGGCCGAATGGATGGTGTCGGGAATCATTGAAGCCCTGCAGCGGAGATGTCTGGCCGATTCTTGCGTTAACCGGGGTCGCTAATTGACCCAACGTGTCCGCGACCGGTAATACGTTGCCGTTTTCATCGAACATGGAACGGGTTCCCACTCCGGCTTCATTGGCATTGGGCCATTCATATTCAGCTCCCCACCAGAAGATTCCGGCGCCCAAATTATTGGGGGCGCTTTTCATCACGCGGCCGAGCATGCTGACGAACTGGACCTGGCCGTCCGTTGATGCGGGAAGATTAAAAATATTGGTTGAATAGATTCTGGGCAGGTCGGTTTCGGCAATGATCACAGGGCGGCCATAACGTTGCACCGTATTCGTGATGCACGCAATCAAATTGGCCGGTGGTCCGTGATAGAACGGATAATAACTTTCTCCGATGATGTCATAGGGAACGTCATGACGATTTAAATTGTCAAAAAACCATTTGGTCGTGTTCCAGTCGCCGCCGCGGTCAATATGGACAACGATTTTTGGCATCTGCGATCCGGCTGCGTCTTTGATTCCCTGGATGGCGGATTTCATGAGCTGGGTAAATCTCGCCCACTGGTTTTCCGGATCACTCCCTGATAGCCGGCCGAGTGGCCACAACATGCCGCCGGTGATTTCGTTACCGACCTGCACATAATCGGGCATTGCGCCGGCGGAGCTAAACGCCGCAATACAGTTGCTGTTATAGTCCCTCAGGCGTTCAATCAGTTGCGGAAACGCGAGCATTTTCCATTCGGCCGGTGTCGCCTGATGGCCTGGGTCCGCCCAGGTGTCCGAATAATGGAAATCGATCATCAGGCGCAAGCCGGCTTCTTTTACCCGGACCGCTAGGGGGACTGTGTAAGCGAGATTGTTGATGTAATCGTAGGGATCATTCCGGGCCTGCCTCGGGGTACTCGTAAAGAGCCGCAAGCGGACGCAATTAATCCCGTGGTTCTTCAAAATCATGATGGCATCGCCGGGCCGTCCATGGTCTTTATAGACGATGCCATTGGTTTCGAAATAGGGCAGGAGCGACAAATCGGCGCCCGCGATGAAGTCATTCTGTGCCTGCGCAATGCTGACGAGAGCCATCAGACAGGCCCCCGTCACCAGCAATGTGAACTTCAATTTCAAAAACAAATCCTCAGTTCGCCGCGACAGCCGGTCGTTGGCTTTACGGCCCTAACCGGAAAAAGCGTTGAGGCCCCGTGGCCGTGGCCGGGTATGAATAGAGGCCATAGGTATTGGTCATCTTCTGCCAACCATTATTCAAATTGGTTGAGCTGAGCAATTCAATTGCCGGATTTCCGACCCAAGTCAAATTGACGGCGCCGCCGGAAATGGGTCCCGCGTTAATGCTGCCGGGTCCGGTGCCGGTAATTGCGAAATTCGCAAAGTCAAAGGTGCCGCCCGTTCCAACAGTCAGGAAAACCAGTCCTGCCCCCGTCATGACACCTTTTAAATTCGCGGCGGCGGCTGAGCCAATCAGGCCACCGCTGCTGGTCACGGTCAGGTTTTTCCAATTGGCGGCCGCAGGGTTGAATGCAGTGGTGTAGGTGGAAAACGTGGAACTGTCCACGCTGGTTGGCACCGGCACCGGGCTGGAGGCGACATACCAACTGCTGTTGTTGAGCTGCACGGCCAGGTAGGCCGTTACATTGCTGGCTTGATAAGCGGGCGCAATGTCGACGGAAAACGCCAAATTGGGATAATTCAAGTTGATGTTGGGGAAGGGCAATCCAGCCTGGTTGGTATCGGTGGCTGTCGTGACGTAATAAACCGTTGTGCCCGGAGTGCCCAGATAAGCGAAGACGGCTCCCTGGCTCGAGTTTTGCGCTACCTGGTAAAGAGCGTTGGGCGCGTTAACGACCGCCTCTACCCAGCCAACGCTGCTGATGGGATAGTCACCTCCAATCGGTCCGACGAACGGAAACGCTTCCGAATAAATGAAGCCAATTTGCTCATTTGTTACGGTCAGGATCGCCGCGGGATAAACGCTGTCGCTGTAGTCGCTGCCGGCGGCGTTTGTCACGTAACCGACAATGGACAGGCCATTGTCGCCGGCGTTGAGATTCGCCAGAGTCAAGGTCGCGGTGTTGGCGCCGAAGACGCCGGGTCCATTTTGGATTTGGACGCCGTTCGTCGTCCAATAATAGCCAAAGGGCGGCGTGCCGGATTGGGCGGCGACCCCAAAGCTCGCGCCACCGCCGGAAGAGACGGCCACGCTAAGCGGGATATTTGTCCCGATCATCGGCGCGGTTCCAAGGGCGGAATTGGTAACAATTTCGAAATCCTGGAAGTTCATATCGGAAGCGGTTGAAGTATTATGAGCGATGACCAGGCCCGCGCCAGTGATGTTGCCGGTCAGGGGACTGGCGGCCTGGCTTCCGATGGAAGCGTTAGTGCCGGTGATTGTCAGGGTATTCCAATTGGTGACGGCAGGATTAAATCCATATTCATACGTTTGATAGGGGCTCAATGCCGCAAGATCGATCGCCTGGGGTTGTGACGAGCAATACCACGTACCGCTCATATCCACGGCCCAATAGACTGAGATGGCCCCCGAGACTTGCCCGGCGGCGTTGCCCGGAACGAAGCCGGCCTGGAACGTAATGGCCGGATAATTCGCCGGATTAATATCGATGAACGGCATTCCTGACAAACCGGTATCGTTCGAATCCGTGGTGTAGTAGGCATTGGTCGTGGCCGTGGGTGAATAGGAAAAACAATCGCCGACACCGGGACCGTTCTCATAAATACCTACGCTCGTGCTCGCGGAGGCCGAACTGACCCAGCCCACTCCGCTTAGGGGCAGGTTGCCGCTAGGGCCTACATAGGGAAAATCTTCGGCGTACAAAACACCCGCAGGAACAGGACTGATGTTTAAACTCAGGCCGCTATTGGTGACGCTCCGGACGATATTCGTGAC
>DASYZW010000558.1:0-2535 GCA_035945915.1 Verrucomicrobiia bacterium
CGCCGTGGATGCCAACGCCGCCGCAATCAATGACCTGAACTATCTGCCGGTCAAAGTTGTGAATGGGACGACGATTTATCTGCGGGACGTTGCGCAGGTTCATGACGGGTATGTGCCTCAAAAGAACGCCGTGCGCGAGAATGGCGTCCGGGGCGCGTTGCTGACAATCATGAAAGCCGGAACAGCCTCGACGCTTGACGTCGTGAAAGGCGTTAAAGCAGCCCTGCCGGGAGTCATGAAGACGGTGCCGTCGGACCTGCACGTGGCTGAATTTGCGGATCAATCTCTTTTCGTTCGCGCAGCCATTCGCGGCGTGTTGCGGGAGGGCGTCATCGCCGCTTCCTTGACTGCGTTCATGATCCTGCTGTTCCTGGGATCATGGCGAAGCACGTTTATCATCGCGCTTTCCATTCCCCTTTCCGTCTTGTGCTCAGTCGCCACCCTGAGCGCGCTGGGCGAAACCCTCAATCTAATGACCCTCGGCGGTTTGGCGCTGGCGGTGGGCATCCTCGTGGATGATGCCACGGTGGCAATCGAAAACATCCATCGTCACATGGCCTCCGGCGAGCCGCTGGATGAATCGATCATCCGGGGCTCGCAGGAAATCGCCCTGCCGGCGTTTGTTTCCACGTTGTGCATTTGCATTGTGTTTGTGCCGATGTTTTTCCTGGCGGGAGTCGCCCGATATTTGTTTGTGCCGCTGGCTGAAGCGGTGGTGTTCGCCATTCTGGCCAGCTATGTGATTTCGCGAACGCTCGTCCCGACGCTGGTCATGTGGTTCTACCGGAATGTTGAATTGCACGGCGAACACATCAATGAATCCAACCTGCCGTTCTGGCTGTTGCCGTTCGCGCGCTTTCAGCGCGGGTTTGAAAACGGGTTTGACCGGTTTCGCAATGGCTATCGCGCCATGCTGGCGAGCTGCTTTGAGCATCGTGGTGTTGTTGCGGCGGTTTTCCTGGGGTTCTGTCTCGCCTCGTCGCTGCTGGTCCTTGTCCTTGGCAGAAACTTTTTTCCGACGGTGGACGCGGGACAGTTTTTGCTGCACGTTCGCGGTCCCACGGGAATGCGCATTGAGGAAACGGAACGTCTTTCCGGCGAAGTGAACGGCGTCATTCGCAATGTCGTTCCACCCGATGAACTGGGCGGCATCCTGGACAATATCGGAATTCCCAATTCATCCATTAATCTTAGCTACAACACCAGCGGCGTCATCGGCGCCGGGGACGCCGATATTTTGGTGTCGCTTAGGCCCGGCCATGCGCCGACCGAAAAATACATTCGCGAATTGCGGGAACGGCTGCCTCGCGAATTTCCAGGCATCCTGTTTTATTTTCTGCCGGCGGATATCGTGAGCCAGACTCTCAATTTCGGTTTGCCGGCGCCTTACGATGTGCAGGTGGTTGGCCGCGACCCGCGGAACCACGAAATTGCCGCGCGCCTGGCGGATGAAATCAGAAAAATACCCGGCGCCGTGGATGTCCGCGTCAATCAACCGGACAATCTGCCCCAATTGACCATCGAGGTGGAACGCGCCAAAGCGGCGGAATTGGGCATGACCCTGGACGACGTTGCCAATTCAGTCCTGTTGGGCCTCAGTGGCAGCGGCCAGGTGCAGCCGGCCTATTGGCTCAATTCGCGCCTGGGCATTCAATATCTCATCAACGTGTATACGCCCCAGTATCGAATTGATTCCGTTGCCCAGCTCAATTCGATGCCGATCCGCGTCGGCGCGAACAACGACCAGATTCTTGCCAACGTCGCCGATCTTAAGCGCGTCGAAATTTCGCCGGCCATATCGCATTACAACGTGATGCCGGTGATTGATGTTTACGGCGGCGTGGATGGGCGCGATCTCGGCAGCGTGTTGAACGAGATCAAGCCGCTCATTGACAAATTCGGGAAATTGCCTCGGGGGACGAGCATCCTGGTGCGCGGGCAGGCCCAAACGATGCTTTCCAGCTACATTGGCCTGGGCATGGGTTTGGTGATGGCGATCATCCTGATTTACTTCCTGCTCGTCATCAACTTTCAAAGCTGGCTCGATCCGTTCATTATTATTACCGCCCTGCCGGGCGCGCTGGCCGGTGTGATCTGGGGTTTGTTCCTCACGCAAACGACGCTCAGCGTTCCTGCGTTGATGGGAGCGATTATGGCCATGGGCGTGGCGACGGCCAATTCAGTGCTCGTCGTGACGTTTGCGCGTGAAAACCTGCATGCGGGCAAAAGCGCCATTGTTGCGGCCGTGGAAGCCGGCGTCGGTCGCATACGGCCTGTCACGATGACGGCCCTGGCCATGATTATCGGCATGTTGCCAATGAGCCTGAGCCTGGGAGAAGGCGGTGAGCAAAATGCGCCGCTGGGGCGGGCGGTCATCGGCGGTCTGGTATTGGCCACCCTCGCGACATTGTTTTTCGTTCCGATCGTTTTTAGTTTTATGCACCGGCATTACCGGCACAAACCGGCGCCGGCCAATCCCAATTTAAAGCCATGAACTCTACCGATCCTTCGTCATCCGCCGCGCCGCCGGCGGCT
>DASYZW010000559.1:0-2994 GCA_035945915.1 Verrucomicrobiia bacterium
CGGGAATTTGACGAATGACGGGCGTTGGAGTTATGTTTGGGACGGCGAGAATCGCCTGATTCAAATGAGCGTGAACACAAACGTGGGGCCGCAATATCAATTGAATTTCGCGTATGATTACCAGGGCCGGAGGATCCAAAAGGCCGTGGCCATCGGCGGCGCCGGCGCTTACACAAACGATTTTCTGTACGATGGCTGGAACCTGATCGCGACGCTCAATTCTCAATCTTCCCTTTTGGCTTCCTACAGGTGGGGCTTGGATTTGAGCGGGTCGATGCAGGGAGTCGGCGGTGTGGGAGGATTACTGGAAGAAATCGATTATGGTACGGCCACGAATTTTGTGGCGTTCGATGGCAATGGGAATGTGGCCGCCCTGGTGAATGCGGCGGATGGAACGCTAACCGCCAATTACGAATACGGGTCCTTTGGCGAGCCGATCCGGATGACCGGCCCACAGGCAAAGGCGAATCCCCTCCGGTTTTCGACGAAGTATGATGATGATGAGTCGGACTTGCTGTATTACGGGTATCGCTATTATGATCCGTCCACGGGGCGGTGGCTAAACCGAGACTTGGTAGGAGCAGGAGAAGTGAATCTTTATGAATTCATTTTGAATGACCCAGTTAGGTACATTGACGTGTTTGGTTTGCACACTGTGGACATAACCGCGAAATCGTGGATCGCGAAACCAATCAGAGCGGGTTATGTACCTGGCGGATTTCAGCCCATGCTCTATGCCGCGGTAGCAGAGGTAAGTACTCTTACTCGCGATAGAGTGGTTGACGATGCGATTGACGGGAAGTATCGCTTTCTATCACAAAAAGTCATCTCTGTTGAGTGTAATGGATCGAGCATCGCGAGTTATCACTTTTCAAGCCTCTATACCGATGTTGGTCTCGAAGGCGGCTTTATGATCCCACCAGCCCCGATCGTGGTTTACGATAATGGCACAAGTTCTGGATCGGCGTTGTATTTCGATTGGATGGTTAAGGCACGTCCAAAGCCGCTGGCGGAGTATTTCGTATTTGATCCAGTTAAGCCCCGGCATGGACACGTTTACATCTGGCATCGCGTTTTTGGCTCGGTCAAATGCAGTTGTGGCAGCCCATCTGTGGACTTGGATTTGGATCAGAGCCAATTTCCGTCCGCAGCAGTTTATTATCGAATAGATGGCGTTCTTTCACTGCCGCCGCCAGCCACTCATCGGCAGGGACCAATGTCTGAATTGTGGGATCCAAGTCCTTTTGATCCGACACTGGTGCGATAAATAGAAGGCGCCATGGTTCTGAAACATTTTAAGTTACTGTTGGTTGGAGCCATTTTATCATGTATGATTCAGGGTTGCACCCCAGACTCGGGACAGCCACGACCGACAAAAGGAGCAAGCGGCGATGGAACGAACTTAATTGTGAGGAATATCGTAAGCGCGGTATTGCCAGCGTCAGATACGAATGCGCAGGCGGCGCAGGCACGTCGTAGTCTCAAAATGTATTTGAAAACAAATTCAACGGCTCGCAATTATTTTGAAAGCTTTATGCCAGAAATCGAGCGAAACGAGAAAGTTGATCAAGCCATTAAAGCAGCCATAGCGACGAGCGGAGACCCAAGGGTGCAAGCATTTCGCCAATTCCTGTCCCACTGGCATCTGCAATGGCCGGTGGTTAAGGAGGGGGCAGTTGGGGAAGGCGGTATCGGGTTTGCATGGTATAAAGACCTCCAAAAGTTCCAAGGGGGCGTTGACGCAAGGGCGATAATTGAGGATCGTTATACATTGCAAATCATTTTGGATTGCAACGTAAGCCCCGATTACAACACAGTGGAATTCAAAAATCTTCGCTTTAGCTTCGGAGAGGTAAAGGAAGTTCGACCACAACCCGGAGGTGGATGTGACATTCGTTACAATTCCGCCAACGGAAAGCAATTTGGTTTGAAAGAATGGAATCAATTGAAAGCAGCAAATTGGGATTTTTCCAGTATCGGCATCAACATCATTTCCAACGCGCCGATTCCAAACATTCACCAAGTTTTTGACTAACAAAGCACGGTGCCGCTGGCCTACAATTATTCGTAAAATCCGGCCAACCAGCGTGCCAAGGACGTGCTCAATGACGTAAGCGGTGATTTAGCCGCCTCCTGTTGCGAGAGGCGGAACCGTGATAAAAATGGGGACGATGAGTATGAAGCCCTCCTTGGGTCGCCGGCAGGCGTCGGCGGTGCGACGGGAAGAACTGCTTGGCCGGTTTGAGCGCAAGCGATTGCAAGAACGCATGGCCGTTCCGCCAATGGCACGGAGAACGGTTATGCTTCCCTCTTGGCGGCCTGGCCGCCACTTCTTGGATTGTAGCGGCCATGTAGCAATCAACTGACCGACCATGAGTGAACAAATCTATGGTTTGACCCCTTTTATTATCAATACAACAGCGCGAATCAGCGCATCCAGGACACGCTGGCCGACGGCAGTTATTGGGTTTACGGTTACGATTCGCTCGGGCAAGTGACCAACGGCGTGAAGTGTTTTTCCGACGGCACCCCGGTTTCCGGGCAGCAATTCGATTATGCCTTTGACACCATCGGCAACCGGACACAAACCGAGACCGGCGGGGACGCCGGCGGCCAAAACCTCAGGGCCGCCAATTATAGTGCGAACAATTTGAACCAGATTACCAGTCGCGACGTCCCACCCTATGTGAATGTCATCGGCGAAAGCTACGCGACGAATGGGGTCACCGTGAACGGACAAAGCCCCTATCGGCATGGGGAATATTTCCGGGCGGAGCTGCCGGTCAATAATGACGCGGCGCCGCTATGGACGAACATGACCGTGAGCGCCAGCGTTGGCGGCAGCGTCAGCGGCGACGTATATGTCCCGCAGGAACCTGAGCATTTCGGCTATGACGCGGACGGGAATTTGACGAATGACGGGCGTTGGAGTTATGTTTGGGACGGCGAGAATCGCCTGATTCAAATGAGCGTGAACACAAACGTGGGGCCGCA
>DASYZW010000560.1:0-10791 GCA_035945915.1 Verrucomicrobiia bacterium
GCGCTTGCTGATAAACCGCCGTTTGCCCACCCGCATCCCTGGGCGAACGATTGTTTATTTTGGCTCAAACAACATCAATATATCAGCGAATAACCCGGCCCATTTTAAAAAATGAAAGCGATGCGTCGCACACGACTTTTAAAATTCAATGTCAAGTAAATGTAAAATTTCTGAAAATTTTCGTGGCAGCGGTTCTGTGCATGGCGTAGCTTGCTGATGTCTCAATAGCAACGGCAATTTTCATATGGCTACACTGGCAAAAAAATTCTTATCGTCGCTGACCGATACCGCTTTATTTCTGCAGGAATGGATCGCCAATCCACAGGGCATGGGCGCGGTGGCGCCCAGTTCCCGGAATCTTGCCGATGCGATGGCGAAATGGCTTCCGATCGACCCGGATAGTTTTGTGCTCGAATTGGGACCCGGCACCGGCGTGGTGACTGAGGCCTTGCTTCGCCGGGGCCTGCGACAGGATCGGCTGGTGGCGATCGAACAGAATTCGAACATGACCCGGGTCCTGCGTGAAAAATTCCCGCGCGCGCAGATTATCACGGGGGACGCCTGGAAACTCGACGACTTGCTGCGCCGCCGTCACGAGCCGATTGAAAAAGTCGGTGCGGTCATTTCCAGTTTGCCGCTTCTCAATTTTCCTCCCGCGGAAGCGGAAAAGCTCGCCGATAAAATTCGCGGCGTCCTCGAACCCCACGGCCGGTGGGTGCAGTTCACTTACCGGATCCATCGCCTCCGCCCGCGCGGCGCCTCCAGCTTTCGTCTCCGCGCCACCAAAATTGTCTGGTTCAATCTTCCCCCTGCCCGCGTCAGCGTTTTCCAAAAGTAGGTTGAATTTAGATTTATTCTAAATCTTGACCTGCTGGCCCTTTTCCGATAGGTTGACTCTTCGCGATGAACGCCGCGGAGAAACAATCGACTTTGAGCCGCCGTCTGACGACCAACGGCTTCCGTTTTACGCCCCAGCGGCAGCAGGTTTATGACGTGCTGCTGCATAAGCGCGATCATCCCACGGCGGATGAGGTGTTCATCCGGGCAAAAAAGCAAATGCCGGAGATTTCCCATGCCACCGTTTATAACTGCCTGGACGCGCTCGTCAAATCCGGCCTGGTGCGGCAGGTGACGCTGGACCGGGGAGCGACGCGATTTTGCCCGAACATGCACGAGCATTGCCATTTTTATTGCGACGAATGTGAAACCGTTTTTGACGTCGAATTGCCGGCCGGGGCGCGCGATGCCGTTTCCTTGCCGCCAGGATTTCATGCCAAACATTTTGACGTTGCCATCCATGGGCTCTGCGCCGGATGCGCCAGAAAGAATCAATAAGCAACTGGAACTTTTATGCCGACTGCAACTGACACGATCGAGGGCCTGGTTCAAACCGAATACAAATACGGTTTTTACACGGACCTGGAAACGGAATCCGCGCCGCCCGGACTGAACGAAGATATCATTCGCCTGATTTCGCACAAGAAAAGCGAGCCGGAATGGATGACCGACTGGCGTCTGAAGGCGTATCGGCACTGGCTGACGCTTGAAGAGCCGACCTGGCCCAAGGTCCAGCACGCTAAGATTAATTATCAGGACATCACGTATTACACTGCGCCGAGAAAACGCGGAGACGGTCCCAAGAGCCTGGACGAAGTGGATCCCAAGCTCCTGGAAACGTACGAGAAGCTGGGGATACCCCTGCGCGAACGCGAACGCCTGGCCGGCGTGGCGGTGGATGCCGTTTTTGATTCCGTGTCCGTTGGCACAACCTTTCAAAAGCAGCTTGCGGAAAAAGGGATCATTTTCTGTTCGATGAGCGAAGCGATTCGCGAACATTCCGACCTCGTCCGAAAACACATCGGCATGGTCGTGCCGTATACGGACAACTACTTTGCCGCGCTCAATTCCGCCGTTTTTACCGACGGCTCATTCTGCTATATCCCCAAAGGCGTGCGTTGTCCGATGGAGCTTTCAACCTATTTCCGGATAAATGCGGCCAAATCCGGTCAATTCGAACGCACGCTGATTGTGGCCGAGGAAGGTTCATACGTCAGCTATCTCGAAGGCTGTACCGCCCCCATGCGCGACGAAAATCAATTGCACGCCGCAGTCGTGGAGTTGATTGCCATGGACAATGCGGAAATCAAATATAGCACCGTGCAAAACTGGTATCCGGGTGACGAACAGGGGCGCGGCGGTATCTACAACTTCGTAACCAAGCGCGGGTTGTGCAAAGGCCGCAACTCGAAAATTTCCTGGACGCAGGTCGAAACCGGTTCGGCCATCACCTGGAAATATCCGAGCTGCGTGCTCCTGGGCGATAATTCGAAAGGGGAATTCTATTCCGTCGCCGTCGTCAACAATATGCAGCAGGCCGATACCGGTACGAAAATGGTCCACATCGGCAAAAACACGCGGAGCACGATTGTGTCGAAGGGCATTTCCGCGGGACGCGGCCAAAACAGCTACCGCGGATTGGTCAAAATCCAGAAAACCGCCGAAAACGCGCGGAATTTTTCCCAATGCGATTCGATGCTTATTGGAAATAAATGTGGCGCGCACACATTTCCTTACATTGAAGTGAAAAATACGTCCGCGAGCGTCGAACACGAAGCCACGACGTCAAAGATCGGTGAGGACCAGATATTTTATTGCAATCAGCGTGGCCTGGCCACGCAGGACGCCGTGAACATGATCGTGAACGGCTTTTGCAAGGAGGTCTTCAAGGAACTTCCCATGGAATTCGCCGTCGAAGCCCAGAAACTGCTTGGCGTCAGCCTCGAGGGCAGCGTCGGCTGATTTTCCGCCGCGGATTAGACCTCGAGAGAAATATCACATTAATCCTCCGGCGACGATTTTTATCCAAAAATGAGCAAACCAATACTCGAAATCAAAAACCTCTCGGCAGGCGTCGAGGGAAAACAAATTCTGAAAGGGGTTACCCTGAGCATGGACCCGGGTGAAGTGCATGCTGTCATGGGTCCGAACGGCTCCGGCAAAAGCACGCTTGCGGCTGTCCTGGCCGGACGGGACGGATACGACGTGACCGGCGGAGAAGTCTTTTTCGATGGCAAGGACCTTCTGGACCTTGATCCTGAGGAACGCGCCCGCGAAGGCGTTTTTCTAGCCTTCCAGTATCCCGTTGAAATTCCAGGGGTGAACAGCACGTATTTTTTAAAGGCCGCGCTCAACGAAATCCGCAAGGCCAAAGGCCAGCCGGAGCTGGACGCCATAGAGTTTTTGGACCTGGTCAAAGACAAAATCAAACTCCTGGAATTGAATGAGGACCTGCTCAAACGATCGGTAAATGAAGGTTTTTCCGGCGGCGAAAAGAAGCGCAACGAGATCTTCCAGATGGCCGTGCTCGAACCCCGCCTGTCCATCCTGGACGAGACCGACTCAGGCCTGGACATCGATGCCTTGAGGATTGTGTCCAACGGAGTCAATAAATTGAAGACCCGGGAAAATGCGCAATTGGTAATCACGCACTATCAGCGGCTGTTGAATTACATCGTGCCTGACTTTGTTCACGTGCTCGTGGACGGGCGCATCGTTAAATCCGGCGGCAAAGAATTGGCCCTGGAACTCGAAGCCAAAGGATACGATTGGATTGTTAACAGTCCGTTGGCGGCTCGTTAATACCTGTCCTGAAAGATTACTACGCCAGTCACCCGACTTCCGGAAGCAGCTCCGCCTGGAATAATGACGTCGTTGCTATTGGCGGCGCATCGACGTTGACTTTGGCGATCAACGTGTCCGTCTTCCAGAAGATGAAATGCGAAATCAAAATGGCCAACGGAACGCAGACTCCAAGGTAGAAGACCACCGTCGGCGTGCTCCAGGCCCAGGTCATGAGATAAAACCAGAAGACCGGGAACGTCGCCACGGCGCCAACCAGGGCATAACCCAGTACCTGAACTGAGATCATTTTGGAACGCACCCGCTCCTTGCACTTGGGGCAACAAAAATCGTACGGGTTAAAAGGCGACAGGGCAAAATGGTACGGCAACGCATTTTGGCATTTTGGGCAAGTGGGGCCATTCGTGTTCATATTTTTTAATTCTTAGAGCTTTTCACTATCATTGATTGCATCGACGAAAAAGATTCGCGTTCGGACGCAGCCTGGGTTTGCGCGATCTTTGTCACTGGCGAATACGTGAGACGCCGGCGTCGCGCCTAGCAGACGGCTGGCCGTGGCGGCCATCATTGCGTAGGGGGTTGGCAGAATTGGCTGCGTCGGCGTCAAACCCATAAAATTGTTGCTTCCGGCGGAACTGATGCTTATTTCCAGCCAGTAATTGTTGCCGGCGATGCCATCGTTTTGCAGGCGATCCCCGTGGGCGAAGGCCGTGCCCTGCACGTAAGCGGGCACGGCCACAATCGCCGTGACAACAACTAATAGAAGTTCGAACATCAACTTCATACCCATACTATTTATCAGAAATGCGCTGAAATATGGCACTTTAGGGATAAATCCGGCTTTTAACGGGGTGGAATGCTCCCTGGCAGGGGCGAATTGCCGGGCTCCCGCAGTCGGAAAAAAAAGGGCATGCCATGAATGAAGGCGCCGCAACCGTCGCAGATGGCGGGGCGCCAGGAAGGAGGGAATCGTGAGCTATTACCGAAGCGTCCCGCAAAGAGAGAATAACGCGAAATCAGGCTTTGGCAGCCAAAGCCGTGACACCCAACTGCTGGAGTTGTTCCCGATAACCGCGGGTGAGGGTGGCGCGTGACCCGTTCTTGAGCGCCACGGAATATTCACCGTGGAAAAGCGGATGCAATTCTTTGACGGATTCAACGTTCACAATGGCTGAGCGGCTGATGCGCACGAAACGGCTGGGCGGCAATTTATCTTCCAATGTTCCGAGGGTCTCCCGCAACATGTGCGTTTCCTTGCCCGCATAGAGTTTTACGTAATTGTCCGCAGCTTCAACCAGATCCAGGTCAGTCAGCCTCAAAAATACAATTCGGCCGTTCGATTTTACCGCCAGGCGTTCGGGATATTTTGGTTCGCTTTTTAAACCTTGAATCAGGCTGTCCAGTTTTTGCCGGATATCGCTATTCTCGTGTCTTAGAATCTGCTCCCGCGCTCGCGCCACCGCTGAGTGCAGTCGGGCCGGCTGGCACGGCTTTACCACGTAATCGAGGGCCTGCGCCTCAAACGCTTTCAACGCGCAATCATCCCGCGCCGTCACAAAGACAATAATCGGCGTATTTTGCAACTTGATCCCTGCGGCCACGCCAAAGCCGTCCAGTCCCGGCATCTGGACATCTAGAAATACAAGGTCCGGCCCAAGCCGATTGATGGTTTCGATCGCATCGGGACCGTTCGTGGCGGTGCCGATAATTTCAATGTCAGGTTCGAAACGCAGGATGTTTCGTAATACCGTTATTCCAGACGACTGATCGTCGACGAGCAAAGTCCGGATTTTCCTGCCGTTTGAAACTGGCGCGTCGCAACCCGAGCCGTTTTCGCTGGTAAAATCTGCCATATTTTCTGACACAGATTTCTCAAAGCAATTGTCATGCCCAGCGCAAGTTCATTATGTAGGCGCAATTAATTCCACGCCAATTACTTAAACGCCTTTTCCCTAAAAAAGCGCCGGTTTATCAGGATGGAATGCGTCGGATTGTGCAAACCTTTAGAAATTCTCCGGGCCATCCAGGCTGAATCGCTAATTTCCCATGAAAAATGCCGACGAAATCCTCTGGGAAGCGTCCGCCTTACTGTCCATAGGCTGGATCCGTAAATCGCTGAAGGCAGCATGAGAGTTTACCACGCGCAAGCCGACTGATCCGGAGGAATAAGTGGCGTCGTTCGCAGATTGGGTTGACAAACGTCCCGCCGGGGCAGGACACCTCGCTGCCACTGGCGAATGCGGCTGCCATCAAAAAGCAAGCACAGCAGGGGGCAGCGATCTTCAGACGGCATCCATTTCTAAATTGCGGTTTCATTAATTTAATGGTTAACGCAATGGGCGGATCACTGGGATTGCAGGCGATAAAAACAATTGGCATTGGTGAGGGGCGCCGACATCGTGACTGATCCATTCTGGTTCACCAACGCGCCGCTGACGGGCGACCAGGACACCGGCGGAGCCAGATTGGTCGCCGAATACAACACCATTCCCGCCGCCCATTGAGGCCAGCTTAAAACCACGTTGCCGGAATTAATCGGCGTAATCCCGATACCGGGATAAACGTAACTGGCCGTTATAACCGCATTCGTTGGCGGAATAAGAATGGCATGCGTCGCCGCGCCGCCGTCCGACCAAAGCACAAACGACAGATTCGTGCCCGAGTCGAGTTGCGGAGTAGGCGCGGAAATTTGCCGGCTCATGCCGACGACCGCCGCGAGCGAAGCCGGAGTGCTCAATGACTGGCCATCGAGGGAAAGGGGTAGTCCGGGCGGCACGGTCGTCAGGGTTAGCTGACTTGTTTCCGGCAATACGTCGGTCGAGGCACTCTGTTGATAACCGTTGGAGTCGGTCACCGTTAGATAGATGCGGTAAAAAATATTCGTGATGGTCGCGGCGTTTTGCGGGACAACGCAAGCCCCATTAGTGACGCCTGCCAGCGGACCGAAGGCGGCGTAGGCTACGCCATTGGAATGAAATTCAGCGGACCACGAATAGGCGTTGGTTGAGAGCGGAGCCCCGGTGTAATCGGTCGCGGTCCCGGCGAAACCGATGGGCGAGCCGCCGGCAAAAAGGGATAAATTCGACGGCGCGACGATGTCGGGCAACGGTTGCAACATTTGCGCCAGCGGCACAGCCGCGGAATTCAGACGCACGGCGCTTAGTCGGCCATTGAAATACGGGTCGGCGGAAAATTCGCTTTTGCCCAGATTTACATTGGTCGAATTAAGGTCAGAGGGCAGGAGATTAACGCTATTGTTGACGGCGACAGCGGCGCCATTCAGGTAAAGGATTCCCTCCCGGCCATTCATAACAACGGCGAAGGGTACCCATTGGTTCACCGGCAAGGCGACGGGCGATTCGATTGCCTCGTCATAGATGGCCGAATCCGCTGTAATGGAGCACTGCGGATAACCCGTATTATCCGCCGAGGTCAAAAAGAAAAAGTCGCTCGTGCTCTGGCCGAAATCGAAAATCCGTTGCCACGCATTGCCGCCGGCCCACTTTACCCAGCCGGAAATCGTCTGCGCATTGCCGGCGCCGGCCGGCAGATTCACGTACTGCGATTCCACGGGCCAAAGGCTGAGCGCCTTGCCGCGCACGGGATCGCTGACGATCGAGGCGCCATTCTTAAGCGTGCCGTTGAAGTTGTTGCTCGCATCCTGCGCGCCCGCCGTGAAAGGATAAAATGAAGCCCAACCTGAGGAGAGCGTAGTTGGAAGCGGATAAACGTTCACGGTGTTGGTCGCGGCGCGACCCGCCAGGTCCGCAGCGGAAAGTTGGACCTGATAAAATCCATTTGTCGCCTGCGCGCCGCTTGAGGGAATGGTAAATGAGCCGCCGGCCAGGCCCTTCACCGGCCCGTAGACGACGTTCGTAACGCCGGCGCCGATGTAAGTGACAGTCCATGTCATCGCGCTCACGGCAATGGAGGCATCAGAGAAGTCATGGGCACTGCCGGCGAAATTGACGGTCGCGCCGGGCTGATACGTGGCGCCTTGCGCGGGCTGCGAGATGGAGATTTGCGGGGAGACAATCTGATTGGAAGCCAAGGGCACGGAAAAAATCCGAACCGAACTCAGATAACCATTAAAGTAAGGATCGGCCGGCCATTGGCTTTTGCCGAAATAATAGTTCGTGGCGTTGAGATCCGTGGGCAATAAATTGCCGAACAAATTCGTGCCCGCCGCAACGCCGTTGGTATAGAGGGTCACCTGCGTGCCATTCATCACGACCGCGACGTGAGTCCAGACATTCACCGGCAAAGCGGCCGGCGCATCCACTCTCTGCTCCCCGGCGCGACTGTCGACGCTGATGTTGAAACGAAGCGTTCCCGTATCGCTATTGTACGGCGTGAGCATGGTGTAACGGTTCGTGTCGTTGCCGAAATCGTAGATTCGCTGCCAGGCGGGGCCGCCGTTCCATTTTACCCAGGCCATGAACGTCTTCATTCCCGCAAGCCCGGACGGAAGGCTCACGAATTGATTATTGCCGTTCAGCGAAAGCACATTGCCGCGCTGCGCGTCATTTACAAACGTGGCGCCCCCGTGCAGCACTCCGTTGAAGTTGCCGTTGGCATCATTGGCGGTGGTTGTCAGCGGATAATAAGCGGTCCAACTCGCGGGTGGATTGGCGGCGTTGAGAGTTGAAGAAACCGACGCGACATTGCCGGTGTGATCCATGGCCGTGAGGGTGATAATGTAACTTCCTCCGCCAGCGGCAGTGGACGGCACGGTAAATGTGCCATTCGTCACGCCGCTTACCGGTCCGTAAACAAGGTTGGTCTGTCCATATTGCGCGTAGCTGATCTGCCAGGTCAAGGCAACGGCGCCCAATGGACGATTCATGAAATCCACGGCGGCGCCGGCGAAATTTATTACGCTGCCAGGCTGGCAGGCGCCGCCACTGGCCGGTTGAACGATTTCCGGCAGGGGAGCGACGATTTCCTCCGGGGAGAGAGCGTGGCTATAGGCGCGGAAGCAGGCGTATTGACCGTTGAAATAGGGGTCGGCGGTAAATTTGCTGCGCCCCAGGTGATTGGTTTGCGGCGCGACATACAAGGGCAGCAGGTTCATGCTCGAATTCGTCACCACTGCGGCGCCGTTCACGTAGAGCACGCCCCGGGTGCCGTCCAGGGTGACGGCGACATGTGTCCAGACATTCGTCGGCAAAGGCTGCGTCCATTGGATGGTTTGGAGATTCCCGCCCGGATTGATATCGCAACGCAAGACATTGTCGCTCGAAGCCGGCGTCATCATAATCGTGCGGGTCGTGTCAAAGCCGAAATCGAAAATCCGCTGCCACGCCGCGCCGCCGTTCCATTTGACGACTGCCGCGTACGTTTGACCGTAACCGACGCCAGGCGGCAGCCAGACGTATTGATTGGCGCCATTGAGGCTGAGAACATGCCCATAAGTTGCGTCCGGAATGATGGACGCGCCGTTTTCCTGAAGCCCGGAATACTGGCCATTGTCGTCATGCGCATCGGCCTGGAAATTATAGATCGCGGCCCAATTATTATTAACCACCGGCCAATCGTCCGCCGTCCACGTCAAAGGCAATAGCGCAAAATCCGGCGAACCGTAGGCGTTATATTGCGGGGCGTAGGAATTGGCGTCATAATAATGGTGGGTCAGCGAGAAAACTCCGCCTTCATCGAGAATCGCAGCCTGGCCGGGGCCGGTATATTTGCCGTTGGCTTGCATGAATAGCGTGCCACCCTCATTAACCATATTTATGCCGTTTTGATCCAGGTACGGCCCGGTAATGCTCGTGCTGCGACCCAACCGGATGTTGTAAGTGCTATTGACCCCGGAACAGCAAGAACCCCAATTGACAAAAAGATAGTAGTAACCGCCCCGGCGCCAAAGATACGAAGCCTCAATCGAACTGTTATACGCAAGCTGATACGTGGGCGAATTGGCCGAAATTCGAAGGCCAGTCGTGGTATTCAGTTGAATCAGGTAGATACCGTTCCAGTACGAACCGAAACTCATCCACAAATTGCCGCTGTTATCCCAGCAAAGGCTTGGGTCGATGGTGTTGTACGGAGAACCGTTGGTCGAAGTGATGACCGGGCCCTGGTCGGTCCATTGGTAACTCGGGCTGGACGGATCCAGCGTCGGGTTGGTAGCCAGACCGATGGCCGAAACCTGGCTCCCGAAAGTTGAAACGGCGTAATAAAGATGATAGACCCCGTTAAAATAGAGAACGTCCGGGGCCCAGAACAGGCCGGTGAAACCCGGCACCGCATTGCTGGTCCAGGCCGGAGCATTGGCAAATACCGCGGGACCCGGAGTCCAAAAAACCTTGTCCGCGGACGATTTCATCAGGATGCCCTGCCCCGTCCAGTATTGATAATATCGCCCGTTGCAGAGAGTGAGAGTGGAAGGGTCGTGGGCGCTCAGATATCCCCGCAAAGCAGGCAATGAAGGCGGGGCCTGGGCATGAGCCAAGGAAATCGCGCCAAGAAAATAGAGCAACCGGAGGAAAGTACGAATGTGGGATTGTTGTCGCATGGTTGGCTGACTGCGCCGGAGCCGGCGCGGCCCCGATCACAGGGTTGAAAATCGCTAATTAAAACATGAATCCCGGATGCCCGCCGGCCGGCGCAATAACAGGGTCGCGTCCGTAATAATTTCAGTGCCGGCAATGCTCGTTCCCGGTTTGGGCGTGTTGAGCCTGGTCACGTTAATATAGTACGAAAACGCCGATCAGGCACGTGAATTCGGATCGCGCCAGAAATAACCCGTGACAACATAGGGCTTGAGCTTCCCGCGGCGGTGACGCAACTTATTGCTCGAATGCGCGCGTGGCGGAACTGGCAGACGCGCCGGACTTAGGATCCGGTTCCGAAAGGATTGGAGGTTCAAGTCCTCTCGCGCGCACCAGTTCATAAAACGCTCTGAGTCTACGCGGCAATTATGTCCGGAATGGGCGCTTGAGGCGGAATTAAGCAGAAACAGGCGGAAATAGGCGAAAACTCAACCACTTACGACGGATTTAACATGCGCGGGCATGTCCGGAATGGCGGGTTTTGTCCGGAATGCAGTTCCAACAGTTCCAAAAAACAGGCATCAAAAAAAGCCAATAGAATCAATAGGTTTAGCGTTTTGGAACTGCCGAAGAACGGAAACCGGACATAATCGACTTC
>DASYZW010000561.1:0-3174 GCA_035945915.1 Verrucomicrobiia bacterium
ACCAGCGGCAGCGGCGTCCATAGCGACATCAACTCCCACATCGTTGACCTGGCACGGTACCTCGTGGGCGAATTCCGGGAGGTTTGCGGCCTGGTCCACACCTTCGTGCCTGAGCGTCCCCTGGCATCGCCACCCTTCAAAGGCGTCCGCAAAATGGGCAGGGTGGATGTGCCGGATTCCGCGGCCTTCCTGGGATGGATGGACAATGCAGTCATGGCCAACCTGGAAGCGACCCGTTATGCCAGCGGTCGCAAAAATCATATCGAAATCGAAATTAACGGCGATCGCGGATCGCTCTGCTTCGATTTTGAAGACATGAACAAATTGAAATACTACAACACCGACGATCCCAAAGACCGCCGCGGCTTTCGGGAGATTATTGTTACGGAACGCGACGGCGTGCAGCCGTACGTGAGCCATTGGTGGCCGCCGGGCCATGGGATCGGCTATGAGCATACATTCGTTCATACGGTCGCGGACTTCGTAAATGCCTGCGCCGAGGGCACGGCAATCCATCCCAGTTTCGAAGACGGGCTGAAAAACCAACGCGTGCTGACCGCCGTCGAACAATCGTCAGAAAAGGGAAAATGGGTGAAGCTTTAACGGGGCGCATTTGGCACTGCCCGTGATCATTGCCGATGCGGTAGCAGAGGTGCGCCATCCCTGCCCAGGGAGTTAGGCGGCGAGTTTTTCCACAAGGCTTGGGTCCAGGCCGGGGGTGAAGGTAATTTCGGTTTTGCCGGTTTCGGCGAGGATCTCCAATTCGTTGTAGCGTCCGCTTTCGTCGTTTTTTCTGAGGACGACGCGAAATGGTTCGATAATCTTGTGCTGCAAGGGCCGTTCATTGGGTGTACCGGCTTCGACTGTCATGGAATCGCTGCAGGATCGATTTTGCTTTTGAAAAACGAAGCGTCGCAGAGGTAAACCCTCGGCGACCGTGCTCAAAGCGCCGCCTGGCTGAATCCAGCGAATGCTGATGACGCCCCGGTACCATTCGCGAAGTCGCTGACAAAAGGAATCCCAGGCTGGTTGCGGTATCTCGGTTGTCATAGTTCATTATCGGGTGCGTCCGCGCGCTGATGGCTTTCGTTTCACGTTGCTGCGGTTCAAGAGCAACGTGCTCGCCCCGCGTTGCGACGGTTGCCGTGCTTTGGGCTGCGAATGTGAGGGCGTCGATTTCCTCCGGTTGGTTGTTTGAATGGAGTTGGTCATGGCCGCGGGCACAAAGTGCTTTTGCGTATGGTCTTCGCGGGGACTGCGATAAAGATCGCCCGCAAACCTTTCCGGCTTTAGTTGCCGGCGCTTTAACGATAGTGGACGTTCTGGCACAGTTGTGCCGGTAACAGAAATTTTCATATGCCGGGCTTAGCCCTCGTTCTTTGTCCTGGTTTTGGCCGCCTGGAGCATTTCATCGTGTTCGGCCTGGTCGAGTCCTTCCTGGACGGTTTGAACTTCAATCTCGTCGTCAGTGGGCAACTGAGGTTTTGTCATCTTGCCGGTTGATGTGGGTGGCGACCCCATACCGCTGGGCGTAATTCCGATATCATCCACGGGGCTGTCGGCGGAATCATCGCCGAGCAATTCCTTTTTTGCCTGGATTCGGTCAGATGCGGTGACGCGACTTGGTTCACGTCCGGCGATCAAAGCCAGTTCGCGTGCGCGGTCTTCAACCATGTCCGGGGTCACGATCGGTTTCGTGATAGTACCGTGGGCGCGAATTTTCGTACTGGTTTGACCCCTTGCGGACGAATTTCTCCTTTTTGCCATGCGTAGTCTTTAGCAGGGTGCATGCCCGGAGAAACAGCCGGTCATTAGCGTTTTTTCGTATGCGAAATGCAATTTTAAGCGAAAAAAGCAATGGTCGGCGCGGCGCTTGTGAAAAAAATCACAAATTAACTTGCAGGGGGCGAAAGCAGCCTTTAAAGTTTTTGGCGTCCTTTTCTGGCGGAAGATATGCATACGCAAAGCGAGATTGGTTACAATTCAAAAATTGAGGGAGACGTCGTTATTACGACGGTCGACGCAGCACTTAATTGGTTCCGCAAGAACTCGGTTTGGCCCATGCCCATGGGATTGGCTTGTTGCGCCATTGAATTGATGGCGGTGGGCGCCAGCCGGTTCGATATTTCGCGATTTGGGTCCGAAGTAATGCGATTTTCCCCGCGCCAGGCCGATTGCATGATCGTGGCCGGCACGGTGACGTATAAGATGGCGCTTTCGGTAAAGCGGATTTGGGAACAAATGCCGGAACCTAAATGGTGCATCGCCATGGGAGCCTGCGCCTCGACTGGGGGCATGTATCGCAGTTACGCGGTATTGCAGGGCGTGGACCGGATTGTGCCGGTTGATATATATGTGAGCGGCTGTCCGCCGCGTCCGGAGGCGCTTTTGGACGCTTTGATGAAACTCCAAAACAAGATCAGCACGCAGCCGGTGGTTGAAAACCTCACGATCATGAATTTAAAAAAGGCGGCGGTTTGACGGCAAGCCACTGATATTCTTTTAATGACGCATGGATTTGAGCTTCGAATCTGTTGTAGTCTGTCGAATCGTTCGGTCATTTGAATACTGAAAACTGAAAGAAACGTATTGTGACTTCTTTGGATGCGGCAAAAAAATTGAAGGCGAAATTCGGAGATTTAATCTCCGAATTGCCCGAATTTCGCGGTGAAATATCCGTGAAACTCATTGACGCGGAGAAAGTCGCCGAGGTCTGTCTGTACGCAAAGAACGATTTGGATTTCAATTATCTCGTCGACATCACGGGCATTGACAATTACGGCGATGACCCGCGCTGGACCCTGGTTTATTTCCTGCGCGGATTGAGTAATGGATGCGAATTGCGGATCCGAACCGATGTCAGCGAAGAAAAATCGAAGCTTCCCAGTGTGGTAAGTGTTTGGGCCACAGCAAATTGGCACGAGCGTGAAGTTTACGACATGATGGGCATCCATTTCCGGGACCATCCGGATTTGCGCCGCATTTTGATGTGGGAGGGGTATCCGTATTTTCCGTTGCGGAAAGACTTTCCGCTGGCGGGAAAGGAAAGCGAGTTGCCGGGCATCGCCTTTACCCACGAAACGCCGATGATGGGCGGACCGTTTGTGACGGTGGCGGGCGGAAATTCGGCGCAGGCGCGCGAGCCGCGGATTCGCATTCCGGACACGGATGCCA
>DASYZW010000562.1:0-3020 GCA_035945915.1 Verrucomicrobiia bacterium
GATCGCGATGGGGCACCTGGGGTGACCTCCAGGCGACCCCCGAATGGAATCGCTTTCCGGCGGCGAGAAACGGCGCGTGGCGATGGCGCGCGCGGTGGTGTCGCGCCCGGATTTCCTGATGCTGGACGAACCGACGAATCATCTGGACCCGAAATCGATCGAGTGGCTCGCGGAATTCCTTGACGCTTTTCCCGGCACATTCCTGATCGTCACGCACGACCGCTATTTTTTGGATCGCACGGTAAACCGGATGATCGAGTTGTCCGAGGGAAAATTCTTTTCGCACGAGGGGAATTACACCGATTACCTGCTGGCGCGGGCCGAGCGGCAGGCAGCCGATGCGACCATCGAGCACAAGCGGCAGATGTTCCTGAAGAAGGAACTGGCGTGGGTACGCCAGGGCCCGCGCGCGCAACGGAGCAAACAGAAAAACCGCTTTGAGCGTTACTACGAAACCGCGGCCGAAGCCGGGCCGGCGGTTGAAGAGGACATGGAACTGGTCATACCGCCGCCGCCGCAACTGGGCAACCGGACCGTTGACCTCGCCGGCCTGGGCATGGAACTCGGCGGGAAACATTTGTTTTCCGGATTCAATTTCACTTTTGAAAATGGCCGTCGCGTTGGCATTTGCGGACGCAACGGGCTCGGCAAATCCACGCTGCTGCGGATTATCATCGGCCAGTTGCCGCCCACGGAAGGCACGGTCAAGATCGGCCAGCTTACAAAGTTCAATTACGTTGACCAGGGCCGTTTGCAGTTGAACGAAGAGAACACGGTGCTGGATGAAATGGCCGAAGGCCGGGAGTTCGTGCAGTGGGGTGAATTTAAAATTTCCGTGCGCTCGTACCTCAAGCGGTTTCTCTTTGCGGACGATCGCATGCTGACCAAGGTCGGGAAGCTTTCGGGCGGCGAACGCAGCCGGTTGCTCCTGGCCCGGATCCTGAAGAACGGCGGAAATTTCCTGATGCTGGACGAGCCGACGAACGACCTGGACCTGCCCACGTTGCGCGTGCTGGAGGAAGCATTAATCACGTTCCCGGGTGTGGTGTGCGTGGTAAGCCACGACCGCTATTTTCTCAACCGCGTCTGCACGGACATTCTTGCGTTTGAAGGCGATGGCAAAATCCGTCACAGCGTCGGGGACTACGATTATTACCTGGAAAAGAAAGAACGCGCGTTGTCCGGTCCTAAACCCGCCCCGGCGGCGCGTGAGCGTGAGCGGGCAAAGGTCATTGCCCCGGCCAAGCCGGCTGAGTCCGGACTTGCCAGCGCCAGGCCACGCAAAATGTCGTTTAAAGAAACGCGCGAATTGGAGGGCATGGAAGCCGCGATACATGCCGTTGAGGCGGAGATTGCGCGGATTGAAACTTTATTTGCCGCGCCGGATTTTCATCGCACGCACGCGAAGCAAACCGACGAACTTGTCGCCGACCTCGCCGCCAAGAAGGCGAATCTGGCAAAGCTCTATCAACGTTGGGAGGAATTGGAAGCGATCAAGTCCCGCGCGGAAACCGTGTAGCGGATTTTTCGCGAAGGCATTGGCGGCAGGGTTGGACGGGGAATCCCGGCGGGGACGCACCCCGGGGGCCATGTTGTCCCGGATTATCGTCAAACCCGAATCGGCTGACCCGGGATTAAAGTCGGCCGATTTATTTCCGGGGCCGGGGCTGGATGCCTGCGTGCCGCGCCAACTCCCGGTGAATCCGGGCCACACGTTCGATCTGTCCCTTGGCAGGAAATCGCTCGTAAAAACCTTCGTTCCGGAAATCCGGAAGCTGTTCGGTCCATGACGTCAGTTGCTGTTGCCAACGCGCCACCCGGCCATCCTCCGGTTCGGCGTCTTTTGCCGTGAGGTCCGCGCAAACCCGGATCATCGCCTTGAGAGTGACCGGTTTGGTGATCATGTAATCGCCATTGCCCCACCCATCAGTCCAGACTTCCGCCGCCGCCTTCAGAAAGTCGCGCACCATTCGGTAATATTTTGCCGCCGCGCGTTTGTCGGTTCCCTGGGGTTCAATCTCGGTCCAGGCCAGTTTGGTCCAGCGATGAAGCTCGTTGAACAATTCCGCCTGAAGAATCCATTTTTCCTGCTTGCTCCGGCCTCCCAGCCGATTGATCCGGTAGCGCAAGGGGCTGTCGGCCTCCCGATAAAGCATGTCGGTGATATTTGCGGCGAAGCGACGGTCCGGTTCCGCCCAGGAAACGCGTTCGTAAAGGTCGATGAGATGGCTCTTGTTGATGCGCGTGGGAGTGGAGTTGATGATCACAAACATCTCCGTCGCAAAATCCTCGCTGCGTCCATCCAGGATGACACAAGGCACCTGGATGTTCCTGGCGTCGTCCGGATGCGTTCGCTCATAAAACTTGAGGGCCGCCAGCCGGTGTTGGCCGTCAATGATGAGAAACTTCTCCTCCGGTTCCTGCAACCTGCCCACTCCGCTGCCGTCTGTCCAGGCTTCAAACCTCAACTTTTGCGGGGTGAAGAGCAAGACCGTTCCCGGGATGGGCGGCTGCGTGACAGCGGTTTCGTAGAAATTGCGGATCGCCCCCACTTTCTGGCGTGAAAGCTCCCGTTGAAATGCCTTATCGCTGCGCTCGATGCGCGCGATGAATTGAGCGACTTCGTCCTGCTCTTCGGGCGCTGCCTCCGGTTTGATCTCCCCGGCTGCCTCGTCGTAGAACCGGCTGATGAACCGGATTTTGGCCATGAGCTGTTCCGACGGGTATGAGGCGAAGTAAAAAACGGCATCCTTCTGACGGATTTGTGTGGCAATCATAATGATTCTCTTTGGAAATTTTTCATTGGCGGATAATCCGAACGTTCTGAACGACTGGCATCCGTTCAACCGGCCGTCCGCGATGAACACCTTATCCTTTTCGCCCTACCCGTCCATGCCAAGTTGTTCACAGTGGTTGAAGGCTCGAGTCGCGCGAAGACCACGAAGGCGGCAGCAACGGATTGGAGTTTTGGATTGTTGGATTAGCTATGGCTTTAGGAAGTTCGCGGCATAGTTCCCGCA
>DASYZW010000563.1:0-3386 GCA_035945915.1 Verrucomicrobiia bacterium
CATGTTTTTGTGGATGCCGAAGCGGATTTAGCCATGGCCGAAAACATCGCGATGAATGCAAAAGTTCAGCGTCCGGCAGTTTGCAACGCGATGGAGACGCTGCTCGTGGATAAAAAAATCGCCGCCGTTTTTCTTCCTCAAATCGGCAGGAAACTGGCGGAAAAAAAAGTGGAATTGCGTTGCGACCCCGGTGCGCTGGCGCAGCTTTCCGCCGTGAACGGCCAATTGCGTCTGAAAGCGGCGGCGGAACAGGACTGGTTTACCGAATACAACGATTACATTTTGAATGTCCGCATCGTCGACGGCGTAAAGCAGGCGATCGATCACGTGAATTACTACGGTTCCGCTCATTCCGACAGCATCGTGACCGGGAATGAAACCCATGCCCGCCAATTTTTGAATGAAGTGGATTCGGCCACCGTTTACTGGAATGCCAGCACGCGATTTACCGATGGCGGCGAGTTTGGGATGGGCGCGGAGATCGGCATCAGCACAGATAAAATTGGCGCGCGCGGGCCGATGGGTTTGGCCGAACTGACCAGCTATAAATGGCTCGGCATCGGCAGCGGCCAGGTCCGCACCTAAAACTTCATGTCGCCCCAGGAAATAGCGACGACCGTCCGCAATTCGCTCCCATCCGGCGGGCTGTTTGCGGGTTTAAACTGGCGCACTTCGATTTCACCATTCCCGCTGGATCCTGGCCTCGCAAAAGAACTCGACACTCTCGGACGGGTACTATTGCAATTCTACCGGGCAGTGAATCTTCTGTATCGGAAGAGCGTCGAAGGCAAACAGCCGGAATGGATTGCTCGCTGGCTGGAATTGGGCAAGCCGCCTGACGTGGTAGCGCTGCAACGCTCGCCCGCGTTTAAAAACGATGTGCCGCGAGTCATTCGTCCGGACATACTTCTCACTGAATCCGGCTTTTGCATTACGGAATTGGACTCGGTTCCTGGAGGTATCGGGCTCACTGCATGGCTAAACGAGGTTTATTCCGGCCTTGACGGCAGCGGGCAAATCGTTGGCGGCAAGGATGGCATGGTTACAGGGTTCGACTCGATTTTTGGCGAATCAAAGAGCGTCCAGATCGTTGTTTCGGATGAGGCTGCGACGTATCGCCCGGAAATGGAATGGATGGCGGCGCGGAATCCCCGGTTTCAAGTCCGGGACTCGAAGTTTGGAGATTTCGCCAATGGCGATGCGGTTTACCGGTTTTTTGAGTTGTTTGACATCGCAAACGTGCCTAACGCAAAAAAGCTGTTCACCCTGGCTGCGGAAGGTCGTGTCCGGCTGACACCGCCGCCAAAAACCATCTTTGAAGAGAAAATGCTTTTTGCGCTTTTATGGAACTGGAACCTGCGTGATTTCTGGCGGCAGGCATTGGGCGAAAACTTCTTTGCGCGGCTGAAACGGGCGGTTCCCTATACGTGGCTGCTGGATCCGGCTCCGTTGCCGCCGCACGCGGCATTTCCGGGGCTGAATCTGACAGACTGGCGGCAGTTGAAGGCGTTGTCACAAAAGGAACGCGAATTGATCTTGAAAATTTCGGGGTATTCCGAAAGGGCCTGGGGCGCCCGTGGCGTCTTCCTTGGGAGCGATTTGTCTCATGCTGATTGGTCCGCAGCCGTGGACCAGGCGCTGGCTGGATTCGAAAAATCACCATTCGTTCTGCAACGTTATGAACGTCCCAAACTGGTGGAGGCAAGTTGGTTTGATTTTGAAAAGAATGACGCGGTCTCCATGAGAGGCCGAGTTCGATTATGCCCGTACTATTTCGTGAGCGGCGAAGGCGACGGCGCGAGGCCGAATCCGGGCGGAATTTTAGCCACCATTGTTCCCTCGGATAAGAAGATCATCCATGGAATGACTGAAGCTGTGCTGGCCCCGTGCTTCGTTTCGGCCCAATAACCGTGGTTATTTACTTCCCGGCTTGATCGCCGGAATGCCTTTCAAGTCCGCCGGCAGTTTGTCCGGTTCGAAAGCCTCAACCTTGAGCGACAATAAACTGATAAATGGCACGCCGAATTTGACCTCGCCGTTTGAGCGGTCGACGATGGCGGCCACGCCGACGACGTAGCCGCCGTTGGCATGAACAATGTCGATTGTTTCCTGGACCCGGCCGCCGCGGGTGACGACGTCCTCCACCACCAAAATTTTTTCGCCGCGCTCAATTTTAAAGCCGCGCCGCAAGACAAGCTTGCCGTCCTCCTTTTCCACAAAAATAAAGCGCGCCCGGCGATGCCGCGCGACTTCCTGTCCGATGACGAGTCCGCCGATCGCCGGCGCGATGACCGTGACCGCCTGCAATTTTTCGACCTTGCGGGCCAGCGCTTCGCCGAGCTTTTCGACCACCGGCATTTGCTGGAGCGCGAGCGCGCATTGAAAAAACTCACGGCTGTGCAACCCACTGCGCAACACAAAATGGCCTTCGAGCAAAGCGCCCGTGTCGCGGAATACGTTCAATACCTCATCTTGCGTCATGTCCAAAAGACTACCGGCAATTCTTGAAAACGAGCAACAATTTTCGTTGAGATGCTGAAAAATCGCATCCTGAAACCTGGGGCATTTCGAAGTTCCGTTTTTCCTCTTCAACGGGCCGTTGAGTATTTAATCTGGAAGGGCATGCTGAAATGGCTTAAATTTTTCATTGCGATTTTACTTTTGCCGGTGTGCGCGGGCATGGCGCTGGCGCTGGGAGCCGTTTTGCGGGTTTCTGGCGGCGCCGATACCACCTGGGTCCCGTTTTTGGCGGGAGTCGCATGTTGGGGCGTTATTTTCTTCCTGTTGCCAAAACCCATGTTGATTTACGTGTTAGGCCACGAACTGACTCACGCGCTTTGGGCGTGGCTGTTCGGCGGCAGACTCAAAAAAATGAAGGTCACTTCCAGCGGCGGGCATGTCGTCGTGACAAAAACCAATTTTCTGATCACACTTGCGCCCTATTTTTTCCCTCTTTATGCAGTGATCGTCATTGCGGTTTTCGCGTCCGGCCATTGGATTTGGGGTTGGACGCGATTTTTCGTTTACTTCCATCTGCTGCTGGGCGTCGCCTATGCGTTTCATGTCACCCTGACATTTCAAACCTTGCAAACGCAGCAAAGTGATATTACCTCGCAGGGATATTTATTTTCCGGAGTCATCATTTTCCTGGGCAACGCCGGGATATTACTCTTCGGGATTCCCTTGCTGGCTGGCGGAATTTCGCCGGCGACCGCCCTCAGATTTTGGCTAAGCGACACGATGACCGTGCTCCATTGGCTGGAAAAAGTGATGTGAAGCCCTGCCGCTTTAATGGTTGAAAGGATGCCCTGCGATTTGGTAGGTTTGTATTTCACTTTAAACAACTTGACTGGAACCGCGTAATCGATGAGCAAAAAACAACCTAC
>DASYZW010000564.1:0-14370 GCA_035945915.1 Verrucomicrobiia bacterium
GCCACCCGTGTTGGTAAGCGAATACACCTGCGATGCCGGGGTGAATGGTCCTCCGACTAATCCAGTTGCGTTGAAACCGGTGCCGGGTGTCATCGTCAATGTTACGGGAACCGTCGTGAGTGCGTTGATGAGATTTGAGCCGGTGGGCGTGCCCCAGCCCGTGCAAAGGTCATAACCGTTGGTCGCAAAATATTCGGCGCCAACCGTCGTGTTCGTGTCGTTGCCGGACGTTATATCGTGGAAACAATTCGTGTAATTGCTGCTCAGTCCGATGGCGTAGACGGCGGGATTGATAAAGCCGACAGTCGTTTCGCCCTTTGCGATTGCCTGCTGATTTACCAACGCGGTAAACGCCGCCCAAAGCGGCGCGGCGCAACTGGTACCGCCAAAGCGTCCCGTTTTGCCATTGTTATAAATCACATAAATATTGTCAGCCGTTAACGCCACGTCAGGTACGTTGCGTAACGTGGTGGAACCCTGGTTTTTTGCCATGCTGACATTTTCCTGCCATGCAGGAATAGGAACGCCATTGACATTGACACCGCCGCCGCTGCCTCCCGCGCCTTCGCCACTGCTATACCAATTCCAAACCGATTCCGACGACCATGCGCCGCCCGGCGCAGTCGTGAACAATGTGGACCCGCCCACCAGGATGATATTTGTGTCGTCAGCCCATTCTGAAATACTGGAGTAATAAGCGCCATCATCGCCGGAAGCCTGATAAAAGCTCTGTCCTTGTGCGGCCATTTCCTTATAATAGGTGTCGTAACTGGAATTGTCGCCGATAAGCCATGATGAGCTGATTTGTTTAGCAGAATTGTCCATGGCGATCCGGTTTAATAGGTCGGGCACACTGTTGCCGTTCCCGTTCGGGGCTTCATAGACGATGACTTTGGAAAGATTGGTCGCCATCGAAATGGCCATTTCGATGTCCAATGAAACCTCATCGACGCCACTGCCCCTGCTTACACTTCCGTTCGGCAAAATATTTTTGAGCGTTACTGCCGGCAAAGCAGCCTGTTTTTCGTACGATGCAATGTCGTTGCTGTAGTAACCGTCCAGCTCAAATAGTGCGACGGTCTGTCCGTCGCCATTGAGCGCCACACCGGGCGCGTAAGCCGCGCGGAAATCCTGTCCTATATATTCTCCGCCCGGTCCTGAACCCAGGGCCGGTCTTGTAGCGGATTTGGCGGGCGGAATTCCCGGCCTGAGTGCGGGCCGCGGAACGAAAAAATTGTCCAGTCCATCCACATGTTTGATCGGGACTGCCAGGTTGATGACGGGGTCAGATTCAGGAGCAAAGAAAACACGGTTTTCCGCGGGATGCTGATAAAGCCGCAGCGTCGTGTGAAATGCGTGTTCAATCGTACCGACGCTGCCGGTTACGTCGATGAGCGTTCGATTGGAATAAATGCCGGTGATGGCCAGGCCGTTGGAGCGGGCGAACTGGATCACCGTGTCGTAGTCCTGTTGTGAAGGGCTAAACTGTGCGGTGAATTGGCACGGAGTGAGGTAATGATGATAGCTGGGGCGGAGCGGGTCGTAAATCTGCTCGATGAGGGCATCGAGCGCCTGTTCGTTTCGCACTTGCAGGGTGATTGCCAGATGCAATTGGTTCGCTTCAGACAATTTGGAAAGTGGCTGCAAGCGAAATCGGGAAATTGCGCCTGGCACTTGGCCGGCAAGACATTGAATCCCGGCAACCTGTTGTGCGGCAGCATTCGGGCAAGAGAATAGCGCTGCCAAATTGACAGCAACGGCAAGAATCGCGGCATTTTTCAGGAATGCCCGTACACATTTAAGGTTGACCTGCAAAGAATCAATTTGAAGAAAGCACACTTCATGCCGGGAATGCGTTAGTAAATTGTTGCCCGGCAGAGACTTGCTGATAGTTTAGGGCAGGAGCAAGACGCGCAAAAATCGCTTTTCCGATCATTGCGGTTAACGCAGCCGATAATATCGCCTCAAATAAACGCTGAATTGCGGATCGTTGAAACTCGCTGTCCCGACCATCGAAGTAAGCGTATTGGTGGATATCGGCAGCCAAACGGGATTAGCTAGGTTTGTGCAGGATTCCACGATAACGGTCGCATTGGTTGCCCACGAAATAGTAAATCCAAATTGATTGTTATGCACACCAAAGGAAGGCGCATGGCTCATGATTTGCGGGGACGGTAAATACCAGAACAATGAACCGGCAAGTGATTGACCGAGGTCCGCGATGAATGCGGGCCAGCCCGCGGTGCCCGGCAGGTAATTGACTGTGACGCCGCCGCCAAAACCGGTTTCATAAAAAGCAAACGAACCGACACTCGGCGCGTTCCCTCCGAAATAGACTGTGGTCAATGCAATGCAATAGGTGAACTCGTTATCTCCAATGGCCGTGACTGTTCCGGGAATCGTGATGCTGGAGAGGCTGGACGTGCCATAAAAAGCACGATCGCCGATCTTTCTAACGCCGTTGGGAATTGTATAGCTGGAGCCCGTCAAGCCAGCGGGGTATTGAACCAGCGTGCTTCCCGCTTTGTCGAAGAGTACGCCGCTCGAACCGCTATAGGCGGGATTATTAATGTCGACAGAGATATTGGTGAGGCTGTTGCACAAGGCAAATACGGATTGGCCTAATGAAATTACGGAGGCGGGAATATTGACGCTGGTCAGGCCGCTTCCTTCGAAGGCAAAATCACCAATGTTGGTAACGGAGCCGGGAATGGTTACGCTTTTGAGATTCGCGTCATTGGCAAACGCGGTGTTTCCAATGCCGGTTATTGGATAACCATTGATTGTAGCAGGGATTGATACAGAAGCGCTGGCGCCGGTATATCCTGTAATTGTAATGGCGCCGAGACTGGTCGAATATTCGAATGGCGATGAGGCAGTTCGAATGCGGTAAAACCGAGTGGGAAAAATGCTCCATTGTGCGTCGGCAAAAGCAGCCGTTCCGTTGGTTGCCGCAACGGAATTTGTGGAGATCGGGAGCCAAATCGGATTCGATACGCTGGTGCAGGCGTCCACTATCAAAGTCGCATTTGTGGCCCATGAGATGAGAAATCCAAATTGGCCCTTTTGCACGCCAAAATTCGGACCGGAGCTGATAATTTGCGGATTCGCCTGGTACCAAAAATTCGAAGCGGCGAGCGATGAGCCTATCGCCGATGAAAATTGGGTCCAGCCCGTGGTTCCCGGCAGGTAATATGCAATGATACCCCCGCCAAAACCGGTTTCGTAAAATGCATATGAGCCAACGCCGGGCGCGTTGCCCGCAAAATAAACCGCGTTTAAGGCAACGCAGTAGGCAAATGCGTCGTTACCGATGCTTGCGACGCTGCGCGGGAGTACCACACTGGCAAGTGCGGGTGCGCCGTAAAATGCATCATCGCTGATGGTCCCGACGCCGGCGGGGACTGTATAGCTGTTGTTCGTCAGGGCAATGGGATACTGGATGAGCGAATCCATCGCTTTGTCGAACAGGACGCCATTTGAACTGCTGTACGCGGGATTGGTGGCGGTCACGGAAATGTTGGCGAGGTTGTCGCACGAGACAAAGGCATCATACCCGATGCCGATCACGCTTCCGGGAATGCTGATACCAACCAGGCCGCTGGCGGCAAACGCAAAGGCGCCAATGTTTGTTATGCTGTTCGGAATCGTAACCCGGGTAACGCTGCGATTGCCTCCGAAGGCAGCATTTCCAATCGTCGTGACCGGGTAACCGTTGAACGTCGGAGGGATTGTGACATTCGGGCCGGAACCGCTGTATCCGGTGATTGTTATTGCCCCGTTGTTAGTTTCGTATGCCAATTGGGCCACGGCAGATTGGAACAAGTTCAGAATTACAACTCCGGCCATGGCAAAAGAGATGCGGAGTCTGGCGCGGCGGGTCATTAGGGGTTCTCCTAACTACGGTTATTGCAACAGTAGAAAATAATAGGACCTGCGTGAGAGGCTGTCAACCCAAAGGAGGCGCATGCGCGCTCAAAGTCCGGCAGTCCGTACAATGATCTCCGTCAGTGGCGTTTGCGGGCGAAAATCCAAAAAGCGCTCGAGTTTTTCCACCTTGGGTTTGCGCCGCCGCATGTCGTCAAATCCGGGCGCGTACGCCTTTTCATATGGCACGAATTCGATCCTGGATTTCGAGCCGAGTGTTTTAATCACGAGTTCCGCCAATTGTAAAATTGAAACTTCCTCAGTGCCGCCGATGTTGAAAATTTCGCCCGGCGCGGCGTCGCAATCTTTCAATCGGACGATGGCTTCTACCGCATCGGTCACGAGGCAAAAGCAGCGGGTTTGACGGCCATCGCCGAAGACGCGAAGCGGTTGGTTTCCCTTTGCCGCGGCAATAAAGCGGGGCAGAACCATTCCGTAACGGCCGGTTTGCCGAGGTCCAACGGTGTTGAACAGGCGCGCTACAATCACCGGCAATTTCTTTTCCCGCGCGCAGGCCAGGGCAAAAAATTCGTCCGAAAGTTTCGCGCAGGCGTAGCTCCATCGGGACTGGTTTGGCGGGCCAATCAACAGGTCGTCATCTTCGCCGAACTCGGATTTGGCGCTCTTGCCGTATACTTCCGAGGTTGAGGTCAAAAGGACGGGCGTAGATTTCCGGGCAGCGGCGCGAAGCAAGGCCTGTGTTTCGATAAAGTTGGACTCCAATACGTGGAGCGCGGATTTGACGACCAGGTCGACGCCTACCGTCGCCGCCAGATGAAAGACAAACGACGATTTTTCAACCAGCCCCGGCAGCGTTTTGCAACCGGATATTTTGGACTTGATGATTTTCAGCCTCGAATTCGTTTCGACCGCGCGCAGATTTTTTATGCTGCCGGTCGAGAAATCATCAATGACCACGACACGATGGCCATCACGCAGCAAACGCTCGACCAAATGCGAGCCAATGAATCCCGCGCCGCCGGTTACCAGGATCTGGGAGGATTTCATCGTCTACCTTTTATCCTCGCTGCTGGAAGCGGGCCTTAATGCCGCCGCCAGGGCTTCGGCGAGTTTTTGCCGATAGGATGCGGTTTCAATCAGGGACGCCTCGCGAGGATTCGATAGATAACCGGCTTCAATCAGGATGGCCGGGCGTAGTTGGCCCTGCAGGACAGTAAGGAATCGGGCGCGGCGCACGCCGCGGTCCGGCATGCCCATCGCATGGAAGAGAGTCGCCTGGACGCGCTCGGCCAGGCGCAGATTTTGCGCGTCAAACGAGTTGTTGGGAAAACTTTGGGTCCATGGATCAGTGAAGTTACCGCGTGAAATCGTGGATGGAGTTCCTACCGGCGGCAGGCAATAGGTTTCAAGGCCGGCCTGGGACGTGTCCGGCGCGCCGGAATTGAAGTGGAGGCTGATAAACACGTCCGCCTGCCGTTCATTTGCCAAGACGACGCGATCTGAATTGGTCACAAAAACGTCGCCCTCGCGCGTTAAATACACTTTCCAGCCTTCGGTTTCCAGGAGGGATTTGAGCCGTATTGCCCAATCGAGCGTAAATTCCTTTTCGAAACGCCCGTCCAAAACGCTGTGAGTGCCAACGTTTGAGCCGCCGTGGCCTGGATCAATCACGATTACTTCGCCCGGCCTGAATGAAAGCGGCGGTTCGCACAACAACGGTTCGAGGTTTTTTTGCAGATCCAGCGCGTAGAGGGAAATTTCACCGTCAATCAGTTGGGGCGCGAAGCCCAGGCTGATTTCAACTCCGTTCCACGTAGCTTCGCGGCTGCCGATTTCCACAACCATGGCGCCGAATTTGGAAGCGATCGAATAGGCCGCCACAGGCATGTCGGAAAGGCGTTGCGGCGGGGAGATATTATGTTCGGACGCCCAGTCTGCGAGGGATTCCCAGGTGGCGGTCGGAACGGATGTGGGCGGGGAAGGATAGGGAGCATGCACCGGCGGAATCGGTTGCATTTGCGGAGGGGATGGGAACGCATGCACCACGTTGGTCCCCGGTGATTCCGAAGGCGGCAGGCGATGAATTGAATTCTCGACACACCCGGTCAGCAACAAAACGACCACAACAAAAAAAATTCCGGATTTAAGCACGCGGCTATTTTGCTCAAGCCAAAGACGGACTCAAGACCTTTCAGGCAACGCGGCCTGGCTTTGATTCAAAATGAGGGGGTGTTGTCAACTTCAGTGGAACTTGCAGGAGGTGATAAGGGGCCTTTTTCCTGGATATATTTGGCGCCCAGACCCAGGCCGAATACCATCATGATGTAAAATGCATAACAGCCCGTTACGGTCCTTACCCATTTGCGGGGAGCATTTGCGCTCAGCAATACGATGCGTGTGCCGAATGCAAGGACGGCAAGTGCCCCAATGAAAAACAAGGTCCATTGCAGCACGCGATGCCCAGGTGTTGACAGCCAGGCAGCCCATTTAAGCGCATGGTGGCTAAAATCTTCGTTTGGCTGCCGGATCCACTGGTACAATGTCCCGGGGTTTGGCGCATGCGACAGTAAATAGATAAAATTCCAACCATACGCCTCATTAAATCCGTACTGTAAAATGAAGGTTATTACTGCGATGACCGCCACCCCGATCAACAGTTTTTGGAAGGTGCCGGGGTAACACGCATACGTGATGACCAGAAATGGCAAAAACCAATAACAATATTGGCTCCCGAAACCGGGTCCGAGCACAGGAATGGCCAGTAAAACCATGGCAATGAATAGAACTGTTTCGCGGTTGCCAAGGGAATGATTTTTCCATAGGAAGCGCCAGGTCAACCCCATCGTGACAAATCCCAACAAATAAAAGCCGCGATCAAAATAACCGGCAAAGTCTTTAATGCCCAGCATACCCATTAAGCCCGGGAAACCAAAACTCGTGCTGTCGGGACGATATTCCAATACGTGGCTTAAAACGGCCCCGGGCGATAAAACGAAGATGACGCTCATTCCCAGTGCGGGCGGACCCAGGACAAGTGTCCCGCCTAAAATCCTGCAATAAGCGTTTGCCTTTTGGAACCCGCCGGCCAGCAATGGCACAAGAGCCAATGGCACGGTTTTCGTAAGTATTCCAAGCCCCAAAAACAAGCAGGCCCAAAGCCAATCCATGACATTGCGCGATTGGTTATATCGAACGATGCCTTCTGCCGCCAATAGCATCCATAACGCCATGATGATGTCAAAGTTGCAATGCTGACAAACCAGAAGAATCGCCACCGGGTTCAAGGCGATTCCCGCCATTGCTATGGCTCGGGCATTCGCAGAAGGCGCGATCATTTTTATTAGGCGCATAACTTGGACTATTACGGCTGTCTCAAAGAGAATGAGGGCGACTCGAAGAACTGCAAAAAAGGAAACATTAAAAACGGCGGCAATTTTTGAAATGACAAAGATAAATTGCATCCAGAACGGCGGCCAATTGAGGAAAACGGTCGCTTGATAAGGATTCACACCTTCCTTCAAAAGATCCGCCACCTTTTCCCACACAAACGCATCAAAGGATCGCGAACCGGACGGGACCACGATTATAAAGGCGAGCCTGGCCGCCCAGGCAACCGCCACCACAATCATTATGTCCCGCCATTTGAGGTGAGAGCTTTCATTGGAGCTGGCGTTTTCCTGTATGGCGGCGTTACCCGGAGCGTTGTCGCCTCGCATAGAATAAATTTGGAAATCCTGTCGCTATCGTACGGCCTTTGCGCACGCAAACCAATCTTTTTTGCTCTGCCGCCGGTTGGAGATTAATTGGCAAAGCCGGGAGCGTCGAATGTCAGTCGAATAAACCGGGGCACGTAAATGCGGGGATTATTCATTACCTCTGAAAAACTCTCGGAATTGGATGCGTAACTGATGAGAAGTTCATTCGTTTCGCTCACTTCGGGATGGCCTTTTGCCGCGTAGCAAAAGACGCTCGGCGAAATTTTCCTCTCGGGACACTGATACAATTTTATGGGCGTGCTCCAGGGGCCTTCCGGCGCCATTGCGGTGCGCATGTCAATTGCTCCCCCAATGCCGTCGGAATAGATAAAAACAAATTTTTTCAAAAACGGCTGCCAGGACACCGAACCCTCCGCGCCCGTTCCGGAGAAAACCGCTGCAACCTTATCGAAATCCTTTGTCCAAAATCCATTTGAACAGAATTCCCATGAGCTCGAATCTCCGAATTCATCCGGCCGCGCGCGCGCGACAATCTGATTTTTCATCGAGGTGGAGTTGGTGCGGTTGCTGTAGCCATAAATGTAAATGTAGTCGTCGGTTTTCAGGATTTCGGCGCCTAAAATCGCGACCTGTCCGTCTGCCAGGTCAGCAAACGGCAGTTTGTACTTCGTCATTTTCCAATTCGCCGGGTCGTCGTCCGGGTTTTCGACACAAACCAGCCAGGTGCCCACACAGTTGAATCCCCATGCCGTGTCATTGATCCATTCAACTTGTTGCATGAACAAATACAGTGCCTCTTTTGTGCGGACACCGTCACCCAGCCAGAAATAAGTCCGCGGGCCCGGCGATTGAATGAACGACTCAGGCGCGTGCTTTTTGTTCACCGGGAAATAAAATCGAGGCCGGTCGTCTTGCTCCTGGATCGCGATGGAGCTATGAATCATTTTTTCCGCTTTGCGCTTGCCGTTCCGGATTTGGCCGACAAATGTATCCCCAAAAAGCCAGAGTCTTTTTTCAGGGCCCAGAGGGACCGAATACGCCACGTCCGCGCCGATCCACCCATTGGACGATTGAAACATTTGGTTCCATTCGGGCGCCGTCGACACATGAAATGAGATATCTTCGCCAACGGCCTGGAATACGGTCATTGCGACAATAATGGTCGCCATAATTGCAGATCTTAACATGAGGAAAGTTTGCATCGGCATCGATAATTGCCAAGGAGAACGTTGAGGTGTTTTGGACCGGCAAAATCCGCAATTGTTACCGGCGCCCGGCCCGGGCTTTGGTGCTTTTGTTTGAGTTCCAGGCCGATTACCCTTGGCGCAAGTTGAAAATCCTTGTCGCCATTACGGGAGCCAGCGGCGCGCTTTACGCGCAGAGATTGTTGGACAATTTGGATCCGCGTAATCATGAAATTCATGTCGTCCAGAGCAATTATGCGCAGCAGGTCATCGCCGAAGAATTGGAGGGCGGCCTGAAGCTTCCCGAGGGAGCAAAACTGCATAATTTAAAAAGCATGAACGCTCCATTTGCCAGCGGTTCAAATCCGCCCGACGCCATGGTGGTGATTCCATGCACCATGGGAACAATGGGGCGAATCGCTCATGGCTATAGCGAGGACGTCTTGCTGCGCGCGGCTGACGTCGTGCTTAAGGAGAAGAAAAAGCTCATCCTTGTGCCGCGTGAAACGCCGTTTAGCCTGGTTCATGTGAAAAACATGGAATTGCTCCTCCTTGCCGGTGCGACGGTCCTGCCTGCCAACCCGAGTTTTTATTCCGGGGCAAAAACACTGGTTCATCTTGCTGATACCGTTGTCGCCCGGGTGCTGGACCATTTGGGGATTAAAAACAATCTGGCGCCGCGATGGGCGGAAGAAGCGGAACGTTGAGATGGAACCGGCTCATTGAGGCTGCTGGTGGAAGGGATGGCCGGATTTATATAAATTAACCAACGGCTCGTTTCGTGCGACCAGGTCGGATTCTCCCCGTTCCAAAGCGAGCGTGCGCGCCTGGTCTGCCGTGGCGACGGCATCGGCAAATCGCCCGGCTTCGGCATACGCAGCGGCTAAGGTATAGAGGAGAACGGGTTCGTGATATTGCGTAAGCTCGCAGGCGTGCGTTGCTAATTTGACCGCTCCATTACCGTCGCGCAATTGCGCGTCGGAATCTGTGGCAAGCAATGTAGCAAGGTTATTCAGGGCGTAGACCGAGTTTGTGTTCGCTTCGACGGCGTGTTCATAGTTCACCTCGGCTTCTTTGTCGTGATGGTCTAGCTGGGCGTTGATTCCGAGCTTCAGCGAGGTGTCGGCATATCCTCGTTGAAACAGTTGCAACAAAGTCTCAAGCATAACTGTCTTACCGCCGTTATACTCATATTTGCCGAGGGCCGATCGTTGCTGATTGGCAGGCTGTAGGTCTTCAAACAGGATTAAGTATTGGACTGTTGCAATGCTTGTGGTCAGGACGATCACGGCTATGACGATGGGGGCCAGAAGCCGAAAGGACGGGCGCACGTTCCAAAGCGCGTCGTGATTGGGGGGCGATTCGGACGACTCTGCGACGCGTTCGCTCCATAAGACGCTTAACAGGATGACGCTCAAGGGCAACAGTTCAGCGAAAGCGCGAATTTCACGAAATCCTGGAGGCGGGCTAAATAGGCAAAGGCCGCCAATGAATGTAACGATCACCGTCATATAGGGTAGGAAACGCTTCTGCCAGCCCAGTGCCAAAATAGCGGCCAACGTCCCGGCATTCACAAAAATCACGCTGTTCAGCGTCGGTGAAAAAAGGTCCTTGAAATTGTCCGCGACATTGTGTGCGAAGGTGGAAGGACTGAACGATCCTCGCAAATGAAACATGTTCCCGGGCGAAAACATTGGCGCGGTAATATTCAGATGGCCCAACAGCCATCTTTTTCCGATAAAGTAAACCGCGACGAGTCCAACAAATAGCAGTGTTCTCTTCGGCCATTTCCACTGGTCGGCGAAGAAAATCAGCAGAGCACATACAAGGGCTGTTTCCTTAAAAAATGCGCCGGCGCATATGGCTATGGCCATCATCCAAATCTTTTGGCGTTCAAAAAACAATATGGCGAGCGTGAAAAATAGCAGGACCGGCATGTCCCACGGATAAAAATAGGGCCCGGACGTGGGCGAAAAGTTATACATGAGCCCCGCAAAAATGCCAAAATTGATGAATAGAGAATTGCGCAGGGCAAAAATGATGCAAATAAACAACAATAACAGCCAACAGGCGTGATACAGTCCAAACATGTTTATGAGAGTCTGAAGTTGCGCCGCGTCGCCGCTATTTGCGACCAATGACGAGTCGGTCAAGGCCCCGCTAAGGAGCAGGCCGGAAACCCGGCCGTTAAAAGACGGACTCATGAAAGGCTGGTAAAGCTGGTAGAGCTTCTCGGACCCGGCCGTGAACACGTTGAAGTTCATGGGATTGCCGTAGGCGAAAAAGTTCCGGACCAGATAGAAATAAGCCGTCGCCAGCGAAATGGCCACGAACAATTCAAATACCAGAAGTTTCCAATGTCCCGGTCGCGTGTCGGTCAATTTCATTTGTGCCTCAAGGCATTTTGTCGTTCGGTCGTCAAAGCAACCAGCAAAATCGTCGCTCCGCGCCGTTCGAAAAATGAATGGATAAGAACCAGCGCGTCGTTATGATATGTCGCCCGCGCTCGACGCGGACAAATATGATTTCAGCGATAAAAAAATGGGGAGGTTTTGTGCGCTTCTCGCACACCGTTTTTGCGCTGCCCTTTGCGCTGGCGGCCATGATGGTGGCTGCGCGGGCGCATCGCGGTTGGCCGGGGTGGAAGACCTTTCTCCTGATTCTTGCGGCCATGGTTTCAGCGCGGACCTGCGCAATGGCGTTCAATCGGATTGTCGACAGAAAATTCGACGCGTTGAATCCCCGGACAAAAAACCGGCATCTGCCGGCCGGTCAAATCTCCCTGGCGAACGCCGTGTTCCTATGTGTCATTTCCGCCGCCGGATTGGTAATCGCAAGCTATTTCCTCAACGGCATTTGTTTTTATCTCTCCCCGGTGGCAGTGCTGGTCATCTGTTTTTATTCATTGACCAAACGATTCACGGATTACACCCACGTTTTTCTCGGCGTTGCACTGGCGCTGGCCCCGATTGGCGCGTGGCTCGCAGTAAGAGGAACAAATATTTCGAACGGCGAGGTTATCCAAATGATCGTCCTTGCGCTTGCGGTCGTCCTGTGGCTGGTCGGCTTTGATATCATTTACGCGCTTCAGGACCATGAGTTTGACCGGACGCATGGGTTGCATTCCCTTGTGGTGGCATGGGGACAAAACAACGCGCTCATGGCCGCCTTTCTTGCCCATATGTTGATGTGCGGGCTGCTGCTTGCGTTCGGGCTGCTTTGCCGATTTCGCATCGCGTATCTCATTGGCTGGTTCATTATCGTAGGGTGTCTGTCGCTGGAACATTGGATTGCCCGCCGCCGGAGCTTGAATTGGATAAACCTTGCATTTTTCCGTTTGAACGCACTGGTGAGCGCCGTGTTCTTTGTAGTTGTCGCCGCAGAAGTGGTCCTTCAATCGCCATTGCTCTATCGATAATTCAAATTTATTTTGAAAAGTTACGGGTTGGCATGAATCTGGCTAATCAGATTTTCATGGACACTTTTTCATATCCAATCGGCGCCGGGATGGGGGCATACGGGCATCCAGGCGTTAATCCTGCGCAAAAGGTCGTCACCTCTGTTTTACGCGAGTTTGTTGAAGGGATCATCTCTCTTCGGACCCAGGATTTGATCGCCAATCTTTTGGATCTCAATGCAATTGAACAATTTATCGGCAAGCGGGAGCGCTGCGACATTGGCGCGTTACTCCGGCAGAGTGTCGAGCGCCACCAGTCGGCCGCAGCCCGCCGGCAAATAGTATTTCTGTCCGGTATTTCCGGTGGACTTTGGGCGGAAGCGGATGTGGCCGTTCTTAGGAAGATTTTTGATAAAGTAATTTCCAATGCGGTGAAGTATTCACCGGCCAACTCAACCATTCAGGTGCACGCCTTGCTTGAGAACGGCAGTATCCTTGTCAATGTCCGTGATCAGGGTGTGGGGATCAATGAAGAAGGTCGCCAAAAGCTTTTCCAGAAATTCGCCCAACTGGTTGCGTGCCCATCGGGTGCGTCTTGTTCGGCCGGAGCGCGGCTCGCGATTGTCAAAAAATTGGCCGAGACACTCTCCGGCTCCGTTCGCTGGCGTAGTGTCATGGGTTCCGGTTCGACGTTCACCTTGAAGCTGCCCATTTCAGCCCGACCCGTCGAATCGGCGGAGCCGCCCGAAATCAAATTGCTTTCGCGAAACATTGTTGAGTCAACCCGGACGATATCGCGATTTACTTTCAGGAATTAGGCCGTTAGAAAATTGTCGAAGTCTTCAGGAGTTTATTTCCCGCCCGCGTTCGTCGTGATTTGAAAAGATCGATGGGACTTTCCAAAACCCCGCCTTCTGTTAATTTGGTTTCGATGAACTTTTTCATCCAACGAAGTGAATTACGGGACATTTACGATAAAGTCGTCGCCGGGGAACGAATCACTGAACCGGACGCGATGCGACTGTTCGAGTCCAGGGACATCAACGCCGTCGGCGCGATTGCGGATTTTGCGCGGCAACGAAAAGTCGGCAACCGGGCCAGTTACATCGTCAATCGATACGTCAATTATTCGAATTATTGTATTCTTTCCTGCCAGTTCTGTTCCTTTTCCCGTAAGAAGCGTGACTCGGATGGTTTCCAGTTCACAATTGATGAAATTGTGGAAAAGGCAAGGGAAGCATTGAAAATCGGAATCACGGAACTCCACATCGTCGGCGGGTTGCACCCGTCCCTGCCATTCAGTTATTACACGGAGATGCTTCGCGCCTTGAAAAATCTCGATTCCCGTCTCCAGCTAAAATGTTTTACCGCGATCGAAATCCTGCACCTGGCCTGGCTGGCTAAAAAATCCGTCGAACAAACGTTGATCGAGTTGAAGGAAGCAGGGCTGGAATCCCTGACGGGCGGCGGCGCGGAAATTTTTCGCAAGGAGGTCCGCAGCGCTATCGCCCGCGGCAAGGAATCCGCGGAGGAATATTTGGACGTGCACCGCACCTGGCACCGGTTGGGCGGGCGCAGCACCTGCACGATGCTTTACGGCCATGTGGAGAGCGTGGCCGATCGCGTCGATCATTTGCGACAACTGCGCGCGCTGCAGGACGAAACCCGCGGTTTCGTCGGCTTCGTTCCGCTGGCGTACCAGCCCAAGGACAACGATATCCCGGTCGAACATGCGCCGACGGGTTTCGACTCGCTGCGGACCATTGCCATAAGCCGCATCTACCTCGACAACTTCAATCATATCACCGCCTACTGGGTCGGGTTGGGACTCAAGCTTGCCCAGGTGGCGCTAAGTTACGGCGCGGATGACTTGCACGGCACGATCGTCGAGGAACACATTTTCCACATGGCCGGCGCCGAGTCACCGCAGCTTCAGACCGAGGCCGACATGGTGAAAGCCATCCGGGAAGCCGGCCGCACTCCGGTCCAGAGGAACACGTTTTACGAACCAATTAAAATACTGGAAAATTCGCTTCCGGGCGAAGCCGCAGAAAACTCCAGGCACTCCAAAGTCCTTGAAGAAAACCTGGCGACGGCCTAAGCCCGATTACAACCTTTCGGGCTGTTGCATCAAACTGGCAATTCGTTCCAGAAGTCGTCCCGCCGCGCCGCCGTCGAGCACGCG
>DASYZW010000565.1:0-10010 GCA_035945915.1 Verrucomicrobiia bacterium
CGTGCGGCTAGAGGTGAGATTCGAGCGGCTGGTATTTGTTGCGATGTCAAAGTCGCCACTCCTGAATATCCTGAAAAAACTGATGCCGTGCAATTTGCGCTTGAGCATCAAAATGGCGAGTCTGTCAATGTGTTTTTACCGTATGATTTGGATTCATCTGGTGAAGTAAAATACGGAGGGCTGTTTGCAACCGCTCGTGAACGGGAATTTTTTAAGTGTTACCCTTTGGGGTGAAATTCATGATACCAAACAAGAGGCAGAAGATGAATCCGATTAGCCGCTGGACGCTATTCTCCTTGTGAAACAAGGGGGCGGACGTAACAGCGAAATGACCACGTCGGACAGCAGCGCCGAAATGCCGTCGGGGCTGTAAATCAGTTCGCGTAAATGGTCAAACGAAAGGACAACGGACAAGGCGGCACCTTGACCCACGGTTTTCCTTTTAGCTATAACGGTAATTTCGATAAAATGCACCTGTGCTGAAATCCGGACGCATCCTTCTTTTTGCATGCCTGTACCTGTGGACATTGGCAAGCGTGTCGGCAATTACGGGTCCGAAAAACCCCTGTTCCCGCGACGCTGCCAGCGCATTATACAACGCCAGATAGTCGACAGCCGGGACGCTTCCTCCAGCCAGAACAATATCACAATATCGTTAACGTGAGGTTCTTCGCTGTTTTGAGTGGAATGATTGGATAAAATGGTGGCATGACGCCTGAGAAATTATTTCACGAACCGTTGGGACCATGACTGAACTGGGAAGTCACCGAGACCCGATTTGAGGCTGGCGGCGGGACAGTCTTTTTGGAGATAAAAATCTGTGCCCATCTGTGTTCATCTGTGGCGTCAAACTGCAATTCTCCGTCTACTCTGTTCTCCTGTTCAACGCCTGGTTCTGTCAATTCTGTCCCAACCCCTCGTTTCCTCCTTCCTCTCTAAAATTTGTCAATTTCCCAACAAAATCGACATTTTGAGCTTCGTTTCCTATTTCATTCCCTACCCTCAAAAAATGTGTCACCCTTCATTCCCATCGCCCGCCCCCTCAACGGCAGGTCGGAGATATCGCTCACCAAATCAACTTTTTGCCCCTCGCTTATAGGTCACTAGCTCTTGCCGTCGCTCAAATCGAACCGGATCCACGTCCGTGAACGGGTTTGGACGTTTCGGATTTCAATGTCCTGGAGTTCCCATTGGCCGTTTACTTTTTTAAGCGATTTGGGGTCAAATACTTTCAGGAGCTTGCCGTTGGGGTCATAAGCTTCAGCGTGGATGATTCCAAGCGTCGGATTATCGACCCACGTAACCACCTTGGAATAGCCGTTCGCAGGATCGGGATTATCGCTTTCCAAAACCGTGCAATCGCGCATCCGGCGCGTTTCGTGCCCGGTGATTTTTTGTTCCGGCCAATGAAAAAATTCCAGGCCCAGGTCGGCAATCCAGAAATCGGAACCGGCAAAAGGGGCCATGATTTGGGACTGGCTTAAGGAGGACAAGGATTCAAGCCCATCAGAATTCGTCCCGTTGTCTTTGGCAAAAAGATATCGATTTGGCCGTCCATATGGATGGACGATTTCCAGGTTTACGACCGGCCCGGCCTGCCCAAACAAGGCGCTATAAGCGACGCGCCACTCATCCGGCGCAAGCCGTGTATCGAAGGTAATCGGTAGATTGGTCGTTCCCTCCGAATTCCGGATTCTCAGGATCCCCGATTGCGTGAAATTTGTCGCGGGAGTTACCGACAAAATCTCCGCCGCCAATTGCCGGCCATTTATTTCAGCCGGGGAGAGGCCGTTCGTCGTTTGGGCGGTCGCCGCGAACCCCAGGAGTAAAACCGCGGCAACGACGATTGAAGAAAGGCGCCGGGCCGTCAAAGCCGCCTGAAATCGCGCGTTCACGTTAAATCTCGCTTCAACGCTTTAAGCCCTCGGACTCCAGCGCCAGCGGGAAAATCTCGGAAATATGCCGGACAAAGTGTACTTTCAGTTTTGTGCGGACTTCCGGCGGCGTTTCTTCCCAGTCGGATTTGTTTTGTTCAGGCAAAATAACTTCCTTGATTCCGAATCGTTGCGCGGCCAGCACTTTTTCCTTGATGCCACCCACGCGCAGCACTCTACCGCGCAGGCTGATTTCACCGGTCATGGCCACGTGGGACCGGACCCGGCGCTTGGTCAGGAGCGAAGCCAATGCGGCCACAATTGCGACACCCGCGCTGGGACCGTCTTTGGGCGTGGCGCCCGCCGGCACGTGAATGTGGATGTCGAATTTCCCGTAGTCGCTCAAATCGATTTCGAGTTTCTTCGCCTGCGAACGCAGGTAACTGACCGCCGCCTGGGCGCTTTCTTTCATCACATCCCCGAGCGATCCGGTCAGAATCAAATTGCCGCGCCCGCGCATTCGGGTGGCCTCGATAAACAGAATTTCGCCGCCTACCGGCGTCCAGGCCAGGCCGGTGGCAATGCCGTGCTCGGTGATTTTTTCGGCTGTCTCGGCGACGAATTGCGCGTGGCCGAGATACTCTCCCACCTGCGTGGGTTCGATTTTAATCGTCATATCCGCGCCGTTGCGGGAAACAATTTTCCGGGCAGCCTTGCGGACGAGCGCGGCCACTTCACGCTCAAGCTGGCGGACGCCTGCTTCGCGCGTGTACTCGCGAATCGTTTTGCGAAGCGCCGGATCGGTAAATTTGATTTCCTGGCGCGTAAGGCCGTGCTCTTCGATTTGGCGGGGGACGAGGTAGCGCTTGGCGATTTCGAGTTTTTCGGTTTCAGTGTAACTGGGCAGTTCGATGACTTCCAACCGATCTCGCAACGCGGGATGGACCGGGTCGAGCCAGTTAGCCGTGGCAATGAACAAAACCCGCGACAAATCAAAAGGCAGGTCGAGATAATGGTCCGTGAAAGTTGTATTTTGCTCCGGATCGAGCACTTCCAAAAGGGCGGCGGCCGGGTCACCCCGAAAATCCGCGCCCACTTTGTCCAATTCATCCAGCAGGATGACGGGATTGCGGCTTTCGATGCGCCGCAAGGTCTGGATGATTCGGCCCGGCATCGCTCCCACGTAAGTGCGGCGATGACCGCGAATTTCCGCTTCGTCCCGAATGCCCCCGAGGGAGATCCTGGCAAATTTACGACCCAGGGCATCGGCGACACTCTTGCCCAGGGATGTTTTCCCAACGCCCGGCGGGCCAACCAGGCAAAGAATCGGACCTTTGATCTGTTTGCGGCGTTTTATCACCGCGATAAATTCGAGGAGACGGTCCTTGATCTTTTCCAGGCCGAAATGCTGCTCATTGAGGATTTTCTCCGCGGCATTGAGGTCCAATTTGTCTTCGGTCGCCTTTTCCCAGGGTAAAGCCAGGATCCAATCCAGATAATTGCGCGAAATGCCGTATTCCGCGGCGGCAGGAGGAGTTTGTTGCAGGCGCTCCAATTCCTGGTTGGCCGCTTTGCGCGCTTCTTCAGGCATGGGCGTTTGGTCCACTTTTTCCCGCAAACCTTTGATTTCACTCGAACCCGGGTCGCCTTCGCCCAGCTCGCGCTGAATGGCCCGCATTTGCTCGCGCAGAAAGAAATCGCGTTGCGTTTTAGAAATTGAGGAGGCTACGTCATTCTGAATCTTGGAGCTTAACGTCAACACTTCCTGCTCGCGGTTCAACATCGGCAGGAGCCTTTCCAGGCGCTCTTTCACCGAGATTGTTTCCAACAGCTTTTGCCGGTCCTCGAGGTCCATGCTCAAGTTCGCGGCGATCAAATCGGCAAAATGCCCGGGATGCTCCGTGTTGACCGCGGCAATTTTGACGTGCTCAGAAAATGCGGGCGAAATTTTAGCGATTTCCTCGAATTGCCGGTGGGCATTTCGCAACATGGCGTGCAGTTCGATGGAATCCTCGGTCTCATCGTGCAGTAACTCGTAGCCGGCCCGCAAATACGGCGCCGGGGGCGAATAGGTCTTGATGCGGATCCGCCAGAGTCCCTCAACCAGCACGCGCGCGGTGCCGTCGGGAAATTTGACCATTTTAGCCACGCGCGAGACGCAGCCGACTTCGTATAATTCTTCCGGCGAAGGTTCGGCGACCTCCGGCCGGCGTTGCAGCACCGCCCCAAAAAGGCGGTCACCGGCCACAATATCGTCAATCAACTTGAGGCTGGAACCGGTTTCGACCAGCAACGGCACGACCGCGCCGGGAAAGATCACGATATCCGAAAGCCCGAGAATCGGCAGCGATTCGGGAAGCGACCGGGACGAGATTCGCGACGGCGCCGTTTTATCGGCGGCGCCTAAAATACTGATGAACTCTGTCTCTGGCGAAGTCATTGTTTTTTATTAAAGCTGCCACGCAGGCTTTGTGCCAAACTCGATGCTATGTGACCGTTAGACTGACTCCTCGCTAAAACTTCTCAAGATTTTAATTTTTAAATTCGGTTTTGTCCATCCTGTTCGTTCAGTCTTGAATTTTCAATGTACAACTGTAACAATGCCAAAATGAATTTAAAATCGGCATGTTTTTCATGCATTTCCGGAATTTTCCTCGTTTTGATGGCTCAATTGGCCATCGGCCAGGGAACCGCGTTTTTGTATCAAGGCCAGCTCGATAACGGCGGCGCCGCGGCCAACGGCGGTTATAATTTCAAATTCACCCTGTATTCGGCCCAAACCAACGGCGCCCCGGTCAGTGGTTCTCTGACCAATTATAATGTTGCGGTAAACAACGGCCTGTTTACCACGACACTCGACTTTGGCCAGGGCATTTTCACCGGCCCCAATCTTTGGCTCCAAATCGGTGTCTGCACCAACAATGAAACCAATTTTACTTTTTTGCAACCCCTTCAACCGGTATTGCCGACGCCGTACGCAATCTTTGCCAATTCGGCCAGTAACCTGGTGGGGCAATTGGCGGCGGCGCAATTGACCGGAACCCTGCCTGCCAGCGCGTTCGCCGGCTATACAAACACTGTGGCGTTAACCAATGGCGCGAACCTGTTCGCCGGCGAGTTCACCGGCAACGGCGCGGGGGTCACCAACGTAAGCGTAACGAACCTGGTCGGCGTTCTGGCGGATTCGCAATTGCCCGCCAACACGGCCTATCTCAATAGCAACCAGACTTTTACGGCCAATAATACTTTCAATGGCGCCAATACGTTTACCAATCTCTATCAAAATAGCTTTTCCGGCAGCTTTTTTGGGAATGGTTTGGTCGGATGGATTGTCGTTCCCGGCACATCAACGAATGCTTCGATTGATACCGGCTATTTGTTGACGAATTCACAGAGCGTGACGGTGACACTGCCCACGACGGCGCATGTTGGAGACATCGTGCGCATCGCGTGCGCCGGCGCCGGCGGCTGGCAATTGGCGCAAATGACCGGCCAATCCGTCATCGGAAACTTTTTAAGCTACGGCCAAACCTGGTACCAAAGCCAGGCCGCAGCCGAGGACTGGACGTCCATCGCGTCGTCATCCGATGGCGCAAAGATGGTGGCCACATCTTCGGCCGTTTCGTCCGGCAATGTCTGGGTTTCAGCCAATTCCGGCCAAACATGGACGTCCACGGGTCCGAATTCAGCGTTATGGCAGGCTGCCGCCTCGTCAGCCGACGGCACCAAGCTGTTCGCGGCGGTTCACAGCGGTTTTATTTATTACTCGACCAATTCCGGTTCATCCTGGACATCATTTGGCGTGGGCGCAAATTGGACTTCCCTCGCCTGTTCGTCGGATGGAGCCCGGCTGGTGGCGGGTACATCCAACGGCGGTTTATCTAATTTTGTGAACCAGGTTTATATCGGCGGCGCTTCCGCCCCAAATCCAGTAACGGCCCTGGCTTCGTCGGCAAGCGGAAGCAATCTAATCGCGGCGACTTTCGGCGGCAGCCTGTACACGTACGCGTCAGGACATTGGGCGTCGGCTGGTGGAACTGGTGGAAGCTCCGCGAAATGGAACGCCGTCGGATCGTCGGCCGATGGCAGCAGGCTGGCGGCGGCTGTTTCCAATGGGCTCGTCTATGTATCGTCCAACTTCGGGTCAAGTTGGACGACAACGGCCGCGCCTTCATTGAGTTGGGTTTCCCTGGCTTCATCGTCAGATGGCAGCAAACTCGTGGCCGCCGCGGCAAAGGGAGGCCTCTATACTTCGTCCAATTGGGGCGCGGCCTGGATGCTTCAAACGAACCAAAATGCATCTGCCGGAGCCAGTTGGTCGGCGGTCACGTCGTCGTCGAGCGGCAGCGTCCTCGCCGCGGCAATCAATAACACTCTCGGCGGCCCTTACGGCATTTTTACCTGCCAGGCGGCAACCCAAACGCAGACGACAGCCGGGACCGGAGGATATCTACTCGGAGCGCAGGGATCTGCCGCAGAATTGCAGTGTGTCGGAAATAACGAATGGATGCCGGTGAGCTCCTCAGGAACCCTTTGGGCGCAATAGGAATTCCGCAACGCGGAATTTGGATTTCGAAAATCCGGCCAGGGACGGGCAATTCAACGCTTCGCCGGGCCAAAAGTCGCGGCGAAATGCTCTGATTGGTTTAGAAACGCTTTCGGATTTTCAAACACGACCTTTTCAATCGCATCGGCCAGGTGCCCGCGCCGTTTCATTTCCAAGGCGGTTTTCGGCACAGCCAGCGGATCGCTCACGCCCCAATCGCACGCGCTATTGAGCCAGAGGCGTTCTTTCCCATAGATTTCCAAAATATCAATCGCCCGCGCCGGAGTGCACTTCGTTTCGGGATAGAGCGTCATGCCCGCCCACATTCCCAGGTCCAGCACCAATTCAACGGTGTGTTCTTCCACGTGGTCAATAATGACACGCTCGGGTTTGATCCGCCTGTCGTTCTTGAGGACATCCAAAATCAGTTTTGTGCCCTTGAGCTTGTCTTCAAGGTGCGGTGTATGGACGAGAATCAATTGGTTGTGTGCGGCGGCTAGTTCGACCTGCATTTCCAATACCCGCATTTCATTTCGCGAATTTTTATTCAGACCGATCTCGCCGATTCCCAGGACGTTCGGCCGATCCAAAAATTTCGTTACGAGTGAAATGACTTCTTCCGCAAGCCTCACATCTTCCGCCTCCTTCGAATTGATGCAAAGCCAGCAGAAGTGCTTCAGCCCGAATTTTGCCGCGCGCTTAGGTTCGTGTTCGGTGAGCTGGCAGAAATAATCAAAGAATCCCTCGGCCGCGCTTCGATCGAAACCCGCCCAGAATGCGGGTTCGCAGACGACTTCGCAACCGGCCAAAGCCATCCTTTCATAATCGTCCGTCACACGGCTGACCATGTGGGCATGAGGTTCAATGTAACGCATTGCCTTAATTGAATTGCCAAATTAAACGGAGGCCGCTCCGACAGCGCCCTTGCCCGGCGCCTTTTCCACCGGTTGGGTTGAATGGTCGCTGAAGGCCAGCAAAACGTCTTTGGCCCGGTGTTCGCCGTCCGCGGATAATTTGCCGAGGGCCGATCGAAACGCTGCCAGTCGGAAATCTTCAGGGCCCCGGGCCCGCTCCACGCGGTCGAGAAACGCGGCGATCTCAATCAACTTGTGCCGGGCATCCAAAAAATAAAGGTCAAGAACCTGTTGGCGAGTCATAGCGAGTTAGAATCCACGATTTATCGTTTGAATCTTGCATGTTTGCGCCAAACGTCAACAACAAGTCTCCACTGACTGCATCCATTCTAAAATCCATCTTGCGGACTCTTTGGTTCCTGTATTTAAAACGTTATGGTCAGCGCGGCGCACAACTTTGTAATCCCGCAGGGCCGGACATTTTCGCTTTAGCCAGCGCCGGACCGGGGGCCAGGGTACAAGCGGATCCAGGATTCCGGTCAGCCCGAATATTGGCGCCTGCGTAGTCATGGCCGTTGTGCGCGGATCGTTGCCGCGGATCAAATGCAATCGATGTTGCGCAGCCTGTCGATCGCGCTGATCCCGCCGGCGAGCGAGAAATTCATCCAGGGTTGCGAGAGTTTGTGGCGAATCCCGATAACGGAAACGGGCAAATTTTGCGTAACCAAAAATGATTTTTACAAAAAAAAATGATGGCAAGGGGCCGATGCACTTCTCCATCAACTGCAGGAACGGCTGCCCGGGATACCTGACGAAGCCTCCGGCCAGCACAGCGCCCTGGACCTTGAATTTGCCACGAGCGATCAACGCCCACATGGGCTGCGAGCCGAATGATTCGCCGAGCAGCCATCCGCCCGCGATTCCGAGCTTGCCCAATTCTGATTCAATCGCAGCGGCGTGATCATCAAGCGTCCACGTAACGGTGCGCGGGTACGTCATCTCAACGAAGCGAACGCGCCCGGCCACGGCGCTGCGAAACCCTCCGATGAGCGTCCAATCTCCGTGCAGGCCCGGCAGATAAATAAGCACCGGCAGTGACGGATCGCCATAAACGCGCAGTTCGAGTTTTTCTTCCATGCTTGCTGTTCCAACAGTAACAGTTTAATCCGGCAGGCGAAATGGAAGTAATGCCGAAAACATTCGTTCCGTTCCGCGCTGTCTCAATTCCCGACCGTCACCTGCAGCGGTTGGTCGCGGCGTTCGACGAAACGGTGAACGTATTCGTTCCATGATGCGGCAGTTGGAAAGTCGCCGCTCTCGTTCCAGCCCGCGCCGATGTAATAGACAAACGGCACGCCGACCTGGGCCGGCGCGATCGCCAGCAAACTTCGCAAACCGGGCTGGCCTTCGCCCAGGGTGTGCGTTGGCGGCGCAAATTTGGAGTCGGGGAGGTTCGGATTGTCATTGGTGAAGCTCGTAATACTGTCCTCAGGCAATACGATAGCCGTGCCGATTACGCCTTTTGCAAAATCCTGCGGCTGCCAATACGTCATCGAGCCCGCGGCCTGATTTTGCACGACCAATCCTTTCGCCGTGCTGTTTTGCCACGACGCAATTTCCGGCGCGCCCTCGGAGACAAAAATGTTATCGCCGGGCCGTTCAGCCAGCCCGATGCCAACCTCCAGCGGGGATTTGTCATCGCTGTTCAGGGTGCTTTCCACACGGCTCATATTGGAGCCCGCATCGATGCTGATGCGTTTTGATTCAGAAACCATCCGGCCATTCCCGGCGTCCCAGGCATCGTAAGTCAGCACAAATTCCGAGCGAATTGGCCCGGTCGTAATCACTTTCCATGCCCGCCAGTTTTTGGAAACGTGAAGCGACCCGTCGCTCCAGATTCCCAGGCCGCCGCACCCGCGCGTTTTGCCTACTTTAAAATCGTCCTGCGCAGGGCCGTTCGTGTTAAACAACTTCATGGTTCCGTACATCTCGTCCACAACGAGATTACGCGTGCGCTTGATCCAGACATCGATCCCGCTGCTGGTCAGCGGCTCGGCCTGCCACGTTTCGAGGCCCGGACCATACACACGATGGGCGATGCGGTCGCTTTCCCAGGCGAAATCGTCATGCCGTTCCGGCACGTAACGGGCGAAGGTTTTCACAATGGGCGGCGGTGCGGCAGCCAACGCGGAAGAATTCAAAATGTAAAACGTCCGCGTCTCGTGCGGAGCCAGATCAACCTGGAACAACAGTTTCGGAGTGGAATTGGAATCAGCGGAATAAACCTGGGAATCGAGCACGCGCGAAGACAAGCCGTCCATCACATTTAAATTTATCGACGGCTTTGACGGTGGATTTAGCTCCACCGTCTCGCAATCCCGGCGGAAATCTGAGGGATTTGCAACACTCATTCTCACCACGCTTGACCCGGCGTGTTGCAAAACCGCCATCCGATACACTTCGCTGCCCGCCAGCAAAAAGGCGCCCACGGCATAAACTTCAGTGGCATTCGGGTCGAATTTTTTTGGATCTGCGCCGACCGGTTGCACGTGGGTCAGCTTGCCGTCGGCATCCACGCAACCGTTGAGCGCATTCCACGCTTTCCGCACCGCAGGCTCATAGGTCGCACGGTCCAGCAACCCCTGGTTCACGCCCCAGGCAAGGGCGTAGGTGAAAAAGCCCGAGCCACTGGTTTCCGCGAGCGGATAATCCGCCGGGTCCAGCAGGCTCGAATGC
>DASYZW010000566.1:0-2446 GCA_035945915.1 Verrucomicrobiia bacterium
AGGACCTGTCGGCGATGAAGAACGCCCAGGTCACATTTGGGTTGACTGCCAATGCGGCGGTCGGCGCGGCTGTGGCCCAGCAAATGATGAAAACAGTGGAGACAAATCACGTTATTCAGTTGCCGTGGTCCAGTTTCCGAATCGCCGGAACAGCCGTCGTCAACAAAACAAACCAGGTGCAGGTCAACGCGCTGCCGGTGACGACGGCGAATAGCAGCCTGCCTCAGAAGTAAGATTGGGACCCCTTCCGCACGATGAAAACAAGAGTCAGCCGCAAAACCCTGATCGCCGCTTACGCGATCGCCGTTTGCGCTGATTTGATCCAAATCTGCTTTGTGCCGTTGCTGGCTGAAGGCTTTGTATCTCCCTTTGATGATGTGCTGGACGTGGCCGTTTGCCTCGTTCTTTCCCGGCTGATTGGATTTCACCTGGCGTTTTTGCCGTCCTTTGCGATAAAACTCATTCCCGTTGTGGAGGCAGTGCCGACCTGGACCCTCGCCGTTTTCATTGCCAATCGGGGTCTGCGCACACCCGTTATAGACATTCCGCCGGTTGTGGATGTTCCACCGGTGGCAGACGTTCCCACCAGCGGAGGCGAGAGCCCGGCGCCCAACCCACCGCGTCAGTTGAAACAACCCTGAGACAAAACCAGCGCTCAGTCCGCTGTGGCGCTTCAGAGTTCCGATTTCATAAACCAATCGGCGAATATTTGGATGCCACGCTCGAATTTCACCTTCGGATCATAGCCAAGCTGGTCGCGGGCTTTGGAGATGTCAGCGAATGTGAGGGGCACGTCGCCCGGTTGGATCGGTTGGCGATTGATGACGGCCTTTTTTCCCAGGGCTCGCTCGAGCAATTCAATCATCCGGCTCAGCTGGACCGTTTCCGATTCGCCCAGGTTGAAAATTTGATATCCGAATTCCTTTTTCGTGCACGCGACGACTCCATCCACGGTGTCGGCCACAAAGGTGTAATCACGCGCCGCCGAGCCATCGCCGAAAACGGGAATGGGTTTTCCGGCGCAAATGAGTTTGGCAAATTTATAAATGGCCAGGTCCGGTCGCTGACGCGGACCGTACACGGTAAAAAAACGCAGCATGGCCACATCCATTTTGTAAATTTGATGCCAGACGTGGCCGAGTCCTTCGCAGGCGAGCTTGCTCACCGCGTAGGGCGAAATGGCGGACCTGACCGGCTCTGACTCTGAAAACGGAGCCCTGGAATTGATGCCATAGACAGACGAGGATGAGGCGATGGTGATTTTTTTAACGCCCGCGACCCGCGCGGCCTCCAAAACGTTGACGGTTCCTTCCACGTTCACCTGCTGGTAAAGCGCCGGCCGCTCCAGGCTGGGGCGAACCCCCGCGCGGGCAGCCAGATGAATCACCTGGTCAAATTTCACCGAAGAGAACGCATCATCCAACGCGGCGCGATCTGTAATGTCGCCGTGAATAAACTCGAATGGTTTGGCCAAGGCCTGGAGTTCCCGCAAATTGCGGCGCTTGAACGCCGGGTCATAGAAGTCGTTCAAGTCATCGAATGCCCAGACATTGTGGCCGTCGCGGAGCAGACGTTCGCAGACGTGGGACCCGATGAAACCCGCGCCCCCGGTGACAAGAAAATGCATGGCCGAACGCTAACAATCTTGCGCCGAGGTGTCGAGGATGAGGTGGAATTCGGGGGGCGCGGCGGGGACGTAAGAACAAAAACTTCTTCTAATTTTCCCCGGCTCGGTTATACTTCGAGCCTTTATGCCATTAACACATACACGGGAATTATTTGCAAAAGCGTTGAAAGGAAAATACGCGCTGGGCGCTTTCAACGTCAATAACATGGAATTACTGCAGGCGATAATCGAGGCGTGTGAAGAGGAAAAAGCGCCGGTAATGCTGCAGATTTCCAAAGGCGCCCGGCAATACGCGAATCCGGTTTACCTTAAAAAACTCATTGAGGCCGCCGTCAGCCTTTCCACGATTCCCATCGCGGTACATTTGGACCATGGCGACACTTTCGAACTGTGCAAGGAATGTATCGATGAAGGGTTCACCAGCGTAATGATTGATGCCAGCCACGAATCGTTCGAGAAAAATGTGGAGATCACAAAGAAAGTCGTGGATTACGCCCACAAACATAATTGTGTCGTGGAATCCGAACTGGGACACCTGGTCGGCGCGCAATTCGACGAGGGCGAAGAAGGCGGCGCGCATTCCGCCAGCGGACACTATACCAATCCGGAAGAAGCTGTGAAATTTGTGCAGGAAACCGGTTGCGATTCATTGGCTGTGGCGATTGGCAATTCCCATGGCGCCTACAAGTTTAAAGGCACGCAACATTTGGATTTGGAACGGCTTAAATTGATCAAGAAAGCCCTCATGGATGCCGGCCTGGGAGACTATCCGCTGGTGTTGCACGGTGCTTCGAGCGTGCCCAAAGACCTGGCCGAAGA
>DASYZW010000567.1:0-2331 GCA_035945915.1 Verrucomicrobiia bacterium
GTTCCACGGCCTCGTTTTCAGGGATGTTAAATTTGATGGCGGTTTTGCCGACGTAAAGGTTGATCTTGCCGGGAGCGCCGCCGACATAACCAAAATCCGCGTCCGCCATTTCACCCGGCCCGTTTACGATGCAACCCATGATGGCAATTTTCACGCCTTTGAGATGTTGGGTGCGGGCCTTGATCCGTGCGGTGACGGTTTGAAGGTTGAATAGGGTGCGGCCGCAACTCGGACATGCCACATAATCGGTCTTGAACGAACGGCAGCCCGCCGCCTGCAGGATATTGTAGGCGAGCCGCAGGGATTGTCCTGCGCCGGACTCGCCGCGAATTAAAATCGCGTCTCCGATGCCATCGGCCAAAAGCGAACCGATCACCACCGAAGCGCGAAGCAGGGCGATCTTCGGTTCGAGGGGAAGAGGTTCAAACGTCAGGCAATCTTTAAGCAGAATCGGGTTCTTTCGCCCAAGCCGTTTCAGTTTGGATGAAAGCAGTCGAAAGGCTGCAATGGCCGGTACCGTCCCGCCATCTTTGACCGTGACCAATTGCGTGTGGCAATTAACTCCGAAATCCTGCGTGGGGTCGATCTCGGCGATGTTCAATTCCTCGTAGATCGCCTCCGGCTTTACGTCATCTTTGAGACGAATTTTTGGCGCGACCTTTTCCCAGGTCGTCCGCGTAACGACCACGCGTATCAACTGCTCGCCGCCGCAGTGAACATTTTCGCCCAACTCAATTTCCGGAGTTTCCCGGCGCTCGAAATGGAACGGATCGAAGGGAAAATTAGCGGAATCGCCCGATGCTCCATTCAGCTGGACTGAACTCGTCCCGCCTTGCGGGGCTGCGGTCGAAAGTATTGGGATTTGCGCGAGTAAGTCGGTGCAAACTTCAATTTCGCGCGGCGAATCCTCCGTAAGCGAAACGCGGATGGTGTCGCCCAGCCCATCACACAATAGCGAGCCGATCCCAATGGCGCTCTTGATGCGACCGTCCTCGCCTTCCCCGGCTTCAGTAACGCCGAGATGGATCGGATAATTCCAATCCGGGCCCAACTCGTCCAACCGCGCGACCAGAAGACGATAGCATTCAATCATCACCTTCGGATTGGACGACTTCATCGAAAATTTGAAGTTATGGAAATCGTGTTTGCGGCAGATGCGGGCAAATTCCAGTGCGCTTTCCACCATGCCCAGCGGCGTGTCGCCGTAGCGGTTCATGATGCGATCACTTAGGGAACCGTGGTTGGTGCCGATCCGCAGGCAGCGTTTTAATTTGACCGCTTCAATGACCAGCGGCGCAAACGCCTCTTCAATGCGACAGAGTTCGGCGGCGTATTCATCGTCCGTGTATTCCTTGACGGCGAATTTCTTTTTGTCGGCGTAGTTGCCCGGGTTGACCCGGACCACCTCGACCCATTTGATCGCTTCCATCGCCGCTTCAGGTTTAAAATGAATGTCTGCGACGATGGGGACGAGGCAGTTTTGGCCCCGCAATTCCCGGACGATATTTTGGAGATTTGCGGCGTCTTTCACGGTCGGCGCGGTGATGCGGACAATCTGGCATCCTACTTCCACCAATTCGAGAGTTTGACGGACGCACTCCGTGGTGTCCATGGTATCGCAAGTGAGCATGGACTGCTTTACCACGGGATGATCGCCCCCAATGATCACGCCGCCATGGCTGGGATCGCCGATGACAATTTCGCGTGTCCGGCGGCGTTGGTGATAAAATGGAGACCTGCAATAACTCATTGTCGCTGTCGGAAAGGTAACATGAAAACGGAGAAAAACACGAAGAATTTGCGCCGTAACCACCTCGTCACAATTGAATCCTAACGTCAGTTTCCGTTGCGTTCCGCCATTTTTGGGACGGCGTTCGTTTCCTGTTCCCATCCACCGCCAAGGGCCTTGTAAAGTTGCACCAAATCCGTCGCGACCGTCTGGTCGCTTTGCACGAGGGCGTCCTGGCCGGAGTAAAGAGCCGTTTCAGAATCCAACACGCGCAGGAAGTCAATAAGACCATTCTTATATAATTGCGTGGACAAATCGAATGCCTGCCGGTCCGCGTCCACTGAGCGTGCCAGCGACTCGCGTCGTACCTGTTCCCGTGCATACGCAGTCAGCGCGGTTTCAGTGTCTTCCAACGCGGTCAGCACAGTCTGTTTGTAATTGTTCAATGCCTGTTCCTGGCGGGCATTCTGGACGTGCACGTTGGCGACAATGCTGCCGGCTTCAAACAATTGCCATTGGACCGTTGGACCGGCGCTCCAATAACGGCTCGCATATTCAAACCAATTGTTCGCCGAGACGCTTTGCATGCCCGCCATGCCCGT
>DASYZW010000568.1:0-17627 GCA_035945915.1 Verrucomicrobiia bacterium
CGTGTGGGTTTCGATGGGCAAGGAAAGCGAGTCAGCCGAGCGGTTAAAAATCCTGAAGGGCTACCAAATCAATCAAAAGGTGCTCAAGCTGGCCAAACCGGATGCGCTGGTGATGCATTGCCTCCCCGCCTATCGCGGCAAGGAAATTGACGAAGAAACAATCGAAGCGAACGCGAACACGATTTTTACGCAAGCGGAGAACCGGTTGCACGTTCAGAAGTCGATCCTGAACTGGATCGTGAGTTAGGGAATTTTCTACCTTCGGTCGCGGACGTTCAAGAGGTAGAGCAGTTGCAGCACCGAGGAGACGAGGCCTGCGACGTAAGTCAGGGCCGCGGCGTCCAGGACTTTGCTTACGCCTGCGCGTTCATGTTCGTGAACGAGGCCAAGCCGGAATAATTGTTCTTTGGCCCGGCGGCTGGCGTCGTATTCCACCGGCAACGTGACCAGTTGGAAAAGGGTCGTGATTGAAAAAAGCGCTATCGCGATGGTGATCAGCGTTGGGAAAAAGCTCCGGAAGATAAAGCCTGCCAAAAAGATGGCCATATAGGCGACGCTGGCAAACTGAGTCATTGGTACAATCGCCATGCGGAAATTGAACAGGCCATAGCCAACCTGATGTTGCAGCGCATGACCGGACTCATGGGCGGCCACTCCGACAGCCGCGATCGAGTTGCCGCGAAAATTTTCCGATGAGAGGAAAAGCGCCCGCCTGGTCGGATCATAATGATCACTCAAATGCCCGGGAATTTCCTCGACCGGGACATTGACCAGGCCCGCGCGATCCAAAATCTCCCGCGCCGCCTCGGCGCCGGTCATTCCCGAGTCCACGCCAATTTGACTGTATTTGCCATAGGCGCTGGTCAATTTGGTTTGCGCCCAAATCCCGAGCAACAGGCCGGGAATGGCGAACAAAAAATAAACCGGATCAAAACCGTAAAACATAAATCAATTTAATAGACAAAACACCGCGTATTTCATTCAAATCGTCGCACGCAGCAAAATACACTACAAATCAAAAATGCTTCATCGGGACAGGCCCATTTTTAATCAATTTGCGGCACCCACGGTCGTCGCCGGAAAATCGCAGTAGGTCGTATAGCGTTCGGTTGTAACCAAATAGAACGGACGAAAGCGCGTACCGTCGGCGGCTTGAAAAGTCAGGGAACCCGGGTCCCGGAGGTGAATCCAGCGGCCCGGTTTTGATTGGTCTTCCTGAAAGCGAACAGCGCCGTCGGCCATGGCCACCAGCATGACTGGACCATACATCAGCGCGGCCAGGCGCGGGTCCTGCGAATCGACCGGCTCAAAGCGCAGAGACATCGGGAGTGTAACGGTGACGACGTCACCGTCGTGCCATTTGCGATAAATTTTTAGATATGGCCCGGGGGTTTTACCGGTCTTGAATGGCCGGGCATTGATTGTGGAGGTCGCCGGTCCGGAAAGCCATTCCGGAAGGCGGACATTGAGCGCAAACCGGGCCGGGCGTTTCAAGTGCAGAGAAAAAGTCATCTGATCAGACATCGGAAAATCGGTCGTCTGGTCCATGGTTACGAGTTCGCGACCGCATTGCCAACGGACCTCCGAGGGTGTGAAAAGGTTGACGCATAGGCCGTCATCATCGTGAAAATAAATATCGAGCGGGTAATCCGCGGTGTTTTCCGGATACGTGCCCGAACAGCAGGGCCAGCGCGCGGGGAAGTATTGTTTGCGGGCGCCGGGGTGGTAGTCCGAGTAATAAAAAGTCCGGCCGTCAGACTGCATTGGCAGCGCGGCCAGCATCCCGTTGAAAATGACGCGTTCCATATTATCGCCATACTTCGAATTGCCGGTGAAACGGATGAGATAGCGGTCGAGGTTAACGTTGGCGTACGTGCCGCAAGGAGTTTCGAAATTATTGGCATAGTCACCGTCCCGGGTGTGAAAATGCCATCGCGTCTTCTTGAAATCGAGGGAATCGGCAAGCTTGCTATGGCCGGCGGTGACGAAACGTTCGTTTGGGCCCCAACCGCCGGAAGCGTACATCTGGCTATCGTTCAAATATTCCCAGGCATTGGATATCGCGCGCAAATACTTCTCGTTACCGGTGACTTCGTAAATTTTAGCCGCCGAGGCAAGAGAATTGATATGGCTGTAGGCGTGCCGGCTGGGAAGGAAGGCATTGGTGCCATTGGCAAAATAATCATAATATTGCGAGCTGTAATCGTAATCGCGAGCCATTGCGAGATAACGTTCGTCGCCGGTCAAGGCGTAGCAGTTGTAGAGATTTTCCGGGAGGGTGTACCATTCGTCTCTGTGCCGCGGCATATTCTTGTACGCCCAGTCGGTCATGACGCGGAGCACGTCGAGGGCTTCGGCATCGCCGGCCAGCGTCCAGGCGTCGCGCATTCCAATGCAGTTTTTATCGTAGGTATAGCAGGGCCAATTGGTGGAAATTTTTTGAGAAATGAAAAAGAAACCGTCCGGGGCGATGGTCTGATGAAAACCATGAACCAGTTCGGCCACCTTTTCCTGGTAGCGAATGTCGCCCGTATTGGCGTAGGTGCGGGCGAGGGCGGAAACGTATTGGCCGAAAGCGCAGCCGCCTGCGAAATCATTGGGATCGTACCATCCCCCCATGGGATTGCCCGGCGCGGCCAGGCCGGCCCGCAAACGAAACCCGTTCAGGAGATTGTCGTTTGGGATCGCAAGGTAGAATTCACGCGCGAATTGCGCCTGGCTGGCCAGCGGGCCGCCGGTCAAAGTAACGTCGCGGTAGCCAAAAGCCTGCAGGACAATACGGGACGATCGGGATTTGAAGATGTCGCCGCGCGCCAGCAATGCAACGGCCAGAATTGCCGCGGCCAAAGCAATGACGCGCGAACCTTTCAATTTTACGCCGCCACGGCCTGTGCCGCAGCCAGGTCAGCCTTGCGCTGGCGCAGGCTCCTGAAGAATTCGTACCCTTCGCGGCAACGGCGGACCATGATGTCCTTGTCTTCGAGCATCGTTTTGATAATCCGCAATATCGGCTTGGGGCGCAGATAATACGTGCGATAGAAACGGTCTACGGCCTCGAAAATTTCTTCCTTGGACGCTTCGGGATATTCGAGCGTGCTCTGCTGAAATCCGTCGCCTTCGACGAGGTCGGTTTTGTCTTTCTTCACGAACCAGCCATTGAGTTTAGCCTGCTCGTAAAGTTCGGTGCCCGGGTAGGGCGCAGCGAGCGAGACTTGAAGGCTGAACACATCGAGTTCCTTCGCAAAATTAATTGTTTGCTCAATCGTTTCCCTGGTCTCGACGGGAAGACCGAGAATGAAGGTGCCGTGGATGACGACACCCGCCTTGTGGCAGGACTTCGTAAAGCGTCGCATCTCCTCAGTCGTCACGCCTTTTTTGATTCGCTTGAGCGTGTCATCGTTGCCGCTTTCGTAACCCACGAGGAACAATCGCAAACCGTTTTCCTTGAAGCTTTTGATCGTATCGTAATCCAGGTTGGCGCGGCTGTTGCAGCTCCAGGTTAATCCCAGGGGGCCGAGCTTTTTTGCAATCTCCCGCGCCCGGGGCAAATTCGCGGTAAATGTGTCATCGTCGAAGAAGAATTCGCGGACCTGCGGAAACAATTTCTTCATGTAAGCCATCTCGTCGGCGACATTCTGGGGCGAACGGACGCGGTACTTGTGACCGCCGATCGTTTGGGGCCAGAGACAAAAGCTGCATTGCGCCGGGCAGCCGCGTCCCGTGTACAGGCTTACATACGGGTGAAGCAGATAACCAATGAAATAGTTCTCGATTTTCAGGTCCCGCTGGTAAACGTCCGCGACCCACGGCAATGCATCCATGTCCTGGATCATTTCGCGCTCGGGATTATGGACAATTTTTCCGTCCCGGTTTTTGAAGGAAAGTCCTGTGATGGTTTCGAGGGGGCGGCCTTCGGCCACTTCTTTGCAGGTGTAATCAAATTCCTTGCGTCCCACCCAGTCGATGGCGGGCGATGCCTTTAACGTTTCGGTGGGCAACACCATGGTGTGCGCGCCAATGAACCCGATTTTAGTAGCCGGCTTTTTCTGTTTGATGGCCTCGGCGACCTTGCAATCGTTCTTGAGGGACGGAGTTGAAGTATTGATGACGACGTGATCGTAATCTTTTGCGATGGCGAGACACGCGGCCAGATCCACGTTGTGGGGCGGGCAATCGAGCAACCGCGAATTAGGAGTCAACGCGGCGGGTTGGGCCAGCCACGTGGGGTACCAGAACGATGTGACCTCGCGCCGCGCCTGGTATCGCGCGCCCGCGCCGCCATCAAAGCCGTCAAATGACGGCGGTGAAAGATAAAGGGTTTTGCTCATTTGCTCTATTGTTCTCCGAAACGATATTCTAGGATAATATCACCTGCATACGCAACTTGATAGCTCTTTATTACGGCGGTTTTCCCCCAACTTGATCGTCCGGCAAATTAATGGATTTGGCGGATTTTTTCAATCGTTAACATTAAAATCCAGCTCCGGACCGGGAGATTGAAGAATAGAATAGAAAGCGTGACGGCTAAAGACTCGACACGATGGACCGGCGCACGATAACGCGATGGATTTCGGCCAGGACCGTTTCCACTTCGATTTCGGCCACTGACGAGCCTGCGCGCTGCGGCGTCAGTACCCAATCCGGATGGCCGTAAGGACACTCCTTTGCGTGCCGATGCGTCAACAGGACAACGCGGCAGCCGGCAGCATTGGCTAGATGAAGCAAACCGGTGTCTGATCCGATGACTAGTTCGCATCGCGCAGCCAGTGCGCAAGAGGTGAGTAAATCGGTTCCCGCAGCGACCGGAAAATTTTCCGATGCGGCCGGGCCCAGGCGGGAGCGGTCCGCCGGACCGCCTCCGAATAAAGCCTGAATTTCTGACTCGCGCAACCGCCGGGCAAGCGCCAGCCATTTTTCCAGCGGCCAATTCTTATGGGGGGTGCTGGTAAACGGCTGAATAAATACCATCGGCTGATCAAGCTTCAGTCCGAACTCGAGCAGGAGCCGCTCGGACGCTTTTTGATTTTCAGCAGGCAGTTTAAAGCAGTTCCCGGGATCGCTGGCATTCAATCCGCATTCGGCCAGGAATTGCAGATTCGCGTCAACGGGGTGGGCCTTTTCATCCCTTGTGACAGCACGTGTATAGGCCCAGGCGCGGGATGGACGATGAATGAGGCCCCAGCGTTGCGGCGCGCGCGTGAGCCAGGAGAGCCATGCGGTTTCGCCGTAACTCTGCAGATCAACGACAATGTCATAATGTCCCCTCGCCAGAACGCGCCCGAGCTTTACCAACTCCTTGAACCAGCCGTGTTGAAACCGCTTCAGGCGAACACGATCCAGGATAAGAACCTCGTCCACGACAGAAAAGCTCTCGATCAACGGCGCAAATTGCGGTGAGGTAAGATACGAAATCCGACTATTGGGGAAGTTCGAGCGAAGGCACCGCAGAGCAGGAAGAGTGAACACGATGTCGCCGATAGATTTCCAGCGAATCAAAAGAATATTTTTTAGGGTATGGCCGTTTGGCGGGGAAATGCAATTATCTGGGCCCGGGCGCATCGTTTACGTCGGACGATCTTCTTTTTCCCCGTTACCACAATGAGCGCCGACATGTGCCTTTTCCTCTTCCGGCCGTGAAAATGCGCCGCGCGCGCCGGCAGCCGGTGAATTGATGACCGCCTTTGCCTCGGCCAAATGGCCTTTGCCAATAGTAACACCGTTAAACGCCCGTTTTTCCAGGTCCTGGGAATAAGGATACGGCCTGGGATGGGGTCCAAAATTATACTTAATGTTTTTCCAATTATCACCGCTCTGGTAATTCGTGCCCAGGGCGCCGCTGGGATCGTAGCCGCAATGGACCATGCAGTTTTCACAGCGGGGATCGCGGGCCACGCCGTTGACGACGCCATATTTTTCCCAATTCACCTTGTCGAGCATTTCCTGATAACCGGCGTAGTGGCCATCGGTCATTAAATAGCAGGGCGCCTTCCAACCGCGGACGTTGTAGGTGGGAATGGCCCAGGCGGTGCAGGTCAGTTCACGTTTGCCCGCCAAAAATTCCTGGTACACGGGCGTGCCAAAAATAGTAAAGGCCTTGCCCCAGTCCATGATTTTCGCAAATTTTTTCCGCGTCATTTCGCGCGTGAGGAAAAATTCTTTCGGGTCTTTACCGAGGCGTTTCACCATGTCCTTTTTAGCGGCATCGTAATCATAGCCGGGGGAGATCGTATGGCCGTCCACGTTGAGCGACGAGAGGAACTTGAACATATCTTCAATTTCCTGGACGTCAGTCTCTTTATAGACGGTGGTATTGGTGGCGACCTGGTAACCAAGGATCTTCGCCATGCGGATTGCGGCAACACACTCCTTAAACACACCTTCGCGTTCCACAATCAAATCATGCGTGAATTCGAGACCGTCCACATGCACGTTCCAATACATCCATTGCGTGGGACGAATGACGGTCTTTTTCTTCGCCGCCGCATCCGCATTACGGATCGCCTCGGCTTCTTTATCTGAAATCAGATTTTGCTCGACCAGCTTCCTGAGTTTGGGCTCGGCGTTTGCGTCATAGATGCTGGCGAGATAATCCCTCATTTTTTTCCGCATGAACATCCCGTTCGTGCAGACGTAAATGACGCGTCCCTGCTCCAGCAAACCAGCGATTAATTCTTCAATTTTGGGATAAATCAGCGGCTCACCGCCGCAAATGCTGACCATGGGCGCTTCGCATTCCAGGGCGGCGCCGAGGCATTTTTCGAGGGGCACCATGTCCTTGAGGCTCGTGGAGTACTCCCGAATGCGGCCGCAACCGGTGCAGGTCAGATTGCACGTGTGCAGCGGCTCCAGTTGAAGGACCATCGCAAACTTTGGCGTTTTGCAAAGCTTATGCTTGATAATGTGACTGGCAATCTTCTTTGTCAGCGCGAATGGAAATCGCATAGAATTGTAGACGCTTTATTTGGCTGAAGCGAAAACCGGACCCTTGACGGGAATCACCGCCGGGGTGTTGGTACCGGACGGCGTATCATTCCTCAGCAATCCGGGTAAAAAAAACGAAGCGGGTGAAACACTGGTGCCGGCATTAACGCCTCCGCAACCGCTTAAAAACAACGGCAGCGCGAGGACTGATATTGCCAGCCACAAGGATTTCCAATTTAATCTCACTCGGGTACTATAGTTGAAATCGGTTCGATAGCAAATCAATAAAAATCGATAAGGGCAGGAACAAAGTTCCTCCATCCGCAAAGCGCGTAGTATATTCGCTGAGCCGTTTGGACATGAAACGAAAACGCCAAAATTCGATCGCGCGAAAATTCGCGAAGTTAAAGCCTATCACGGCGGGGTACATTCACCTCGGTCATCCGATCCGGCATTTCAAACATTGCCTCCTGGCGCTAATGTTTTCTTTCAGCATAGCCGGAACAGCGACGGCTGGGAGCCCGGGGGATGCCATCTTTGCAAAACGGGCTGAAACAGCTTTTAATGATGCCCAGGCCCGGTACCGATCACAGATGGACAATCCGGTGGCTGCCTGGCAATTTGCGCGCGCCTGTTATGATTGGGCCGACTGGGCGACCAACAAAGCACAACGCGCCAGCATTGCAAAGGAGGGTATCGCCGCATGTCATCAATCGCTGCGCTTCACCAATTCCGCCGCCGGTCATTATTACCTGGCCATGGACATGGGCCAGCTTGCGCAAAGCGAATCGCTGGGCGCGCTCAAGCTGGTGCGTGAAATGGAGCGCGAATTCCAGAGCGCCGCGGACCTGGATTCCGGCGCTGATTTTGGCGGCGCGGAGCGCGGCCTGGGGCTGCTTTACCGCGACGCGCCGGGCTGGCCCCTGAGTATTGGAAACCGGGCCAAGGCGCGGAAATATCTCGAGAGCGCCGCGGCGATCGCCCCGGATTATCCCGAAAATATCCTGAACCTGGCGGAAGGTTATTCAAAATGGGGGGACACCGCGGACGAAAAAAAAGAACTGGCCGGCCTGGATGCCCTATGGCCGGCGGCGCGGAAAAAACTGACCGGACCGGCCTGGGAATCGAGCTGGGAAGATTGGACCAAAAGACGAGACGCGTTGCGGCAGAAGTTGCGGCAGTAGATCAGGGACCGGGGGAAGGATGGATGAATCCTTCCCATTGAAGCGCGCTCGAAAGCTTTTCCAGCAAACGCGCATCGGCCGCGGGGAATTTGTATTGCGCCAACTGGTCTCGGACGATCCATTCATAGGACTCGCATCCGATCGCTTGAGGCGCGCCGCCAATCCATTCGCAAAGATAAAATTTCAAACGGACCGTCCGGTCCTCGTAACGGTGGATGATTTCCTCGAATAAATTGCCCACGGAAATATCCATTCCGAGTTCCTCACGGATTTCGCGGACAAGACAACGCTCAAACGTTTCGTCCGGCTCACGCTTTCCGCCGGGGAATTCCCAAAGGCCAGCCAGATGCGTCCCTTCACGGCGACGCGTGATCAGCAACTTTCCCCGATGAAAAATCAGCGCGGCACTGACTTCGATCTGCGTCATAAGTGAACAACGATGTTACACGTGACGTATCACTGAATCCTTGAAAGGCCGAGAACGTCCTCGACTTATCGCCCGACGCTCTTATAAATCCATCCGCGCTTTTCCATTTCGGCGGGATCAAATAGATTACGTCCATCAAACATGATCGGATGACTCAGTGATTTTTGGGCCCGGTCCAGGTCAAGGTCTTTAAATTCCTCCCATTCGGTGGCAATAACCAGCGCGTCGCAACCATCAGCGATGGCATTCATATCGTCGACGTAAGTGACGTTCTTCAGGATCGGTTTTGCCTTGTCCATTGCCTTTGGATCATGAACGCGCAGGGTGGCGCCTTCCTTTTGAAGCCGGCTGCATAATTCGATCGCCGGAGACATCCGAACGTCATCGGTGTTTTGTTTAAAGGCCAGGCCAAGCACGCCGATCGTTTTATCTTTCAGCACCCACAACGTGTCGGTGATTTTCTTTACGAACCGATCCATTTGCTGGCTATTGATTCGCTGGACTTCCTGCAGAAGGCGGAAATCGTAGCCGATTTGTTCAGAGATTTTGATAAATGCGCTGAGGTCCTTCGGGAAACAACTGCCGCCGAAACCGATGCCGGCATTAAGAAATCGCCGGCCGATGCGCTCGTCCAGGCCGATGCCCTCGGCGACCTGCTCCACATTTGCGCCCGAGGCCTCGCAGACAATCGAAATGGCGTTGATATAGGAAATCTTTAGGGCCAGGAATGAATTGGCGGCGTGCTTGATGAGTTCCGCCGAAGCGATGTCCGTAACAATAATCGGCGCCTTGAAGGGCGCGTAGATTTCCTTCATCGCTGCCACCGGCCGTTGTGAACGGACGCCGATGACGACGCGGTCCGGCTTCATTAAATCATCCACGGCGAATCCTTCCCGTAAAAACTCCGGGTTACTGACGACATCGAACTCCACCTTTGCCTTGCAATAGCGTTTGATGGTTTCCGTGACTCTTTCGCCGGTTTTTACCGGGACCGTGCTTTTATCTACGACGATCTTATAGCTGGTCATGCCGGCGGCGATGTCGCGGGCCACCCGTTCGATGAAGCTCAAATCCACCGACCCATCCGGTTGCGGCGGAGTGGGAACGGCGATGAAAACGACATCGGATTTCTGGACGCCTTCGGCCGTGCTATCGGTAAAGGAGAGCCTGCCTTCGGCGACGTTTTTCTGCACCATTTCCTGGAGTTTTGGCTCGTAAATGGGGATGCCCCCGCCCTGAAGCAATTTTACTTTTGCGGCATCATTATCCACGCAAATGACCTGATGCCCGACTTCTGCAAAGCATGTGCCAGTGACCAGGCCGACATACCCCGTTCCAATGATCGTTAACTTCATTTTCAGTGACTCAGGTTGAATGAGGAGGACGGGGCGTTTGGAGCCTGTCGCGGAAGTTTGGATTGCAATTCGAACGCGTATTGGCGCGCTTCATTGCCGAGCGCGCCGTACGGGTCGGCGTTAAGGACTTGCTGAAAACCCTGGAACGCATCGGTATAATGCCCCTGCTGCATATTGACCCTCGCCAGTGAGAAGCGGGCCTGGTTGACGCTTTGTTCGTCCGCAAAATCTGTAACCACATGCTGATACTGTCCCTTGGCCTCGTCGATTTTGCCCTCGGCCTCCATGCACCTGCCGACGCCCAGCGCAGCCAGTCCCGAAAATTGATCGTCCGGGTGCTCATCGAGATATCGTTGAAAATCGGCCTGGGCATCGGTGTATTTGCCCTGGGCAAAAAGGATACCCGCGGCCTCGACCAGCGCGCGTTCTCCCGCCGGCGTGCCAGCGTAACTGTCGGCAATCTCGAGATAACCTCCCGAAAGCCGGCTTGGGTCGGCGTTTGGAGGAATTGAAATCAATGTTTGGGTCAGCGCATCTCCGGCCGCGATTTGGTTCTGTTGATGCCGCCAGGAGATAAAGAAAATGATGGCAACTGCCGCAAGGACGACGACCGTCCCGGTAATTATCTTGTTCTTATTGGCTTCGATTTGCGGCCAAAGCTTGAACAGAACCGTGGCAGGTACGTCGTGTGATTCCATAAAAGAACGTTGAGTCTCCCTGAATCGGCGATCGAAATCAAGCCGAGAATTCTGGATTGTGGAGTGATCCGGGGCATTGACGAACGACTGGCGGGCCCGGGCGAACTCTTTCCCACGGCAATCGATTGAACCGGATTACCATTAATTCGTTTACGAAATACGCATGACGAATTACGCTTCGCGCCATGAAAATTGTTCTCGCTTATTCCGGCGGCCTCGATACGTCGGTGCTGCTGTCCTGGATCAAGGAAAAGTACGATGCCGAGATGGTCGCTTTTTGCGCGAACATCGGGCAGGAGGAAGAATTACGCGGCCTCGCAGCCAAGGCCAAAAAGACTGGCGCCTCCAAAATTTATATTGACGATCTGCAGGAGGAATTTGCGCGCGACTTCATCTTTCCGATGATCCGGGCCGGCGCCATTTATGAAGGCCAGTATTTCCTGGGCACGAGCATCGCGCGTCCGCTCATTGCCAAAAGAATGGTGGAAATCGCGAGGCGAGAGGGCGCCGACGCCATCGCGCACGGTGCGACAGGCAAAGGCAATGACCAGGTACGGTTTGAATTGACCGCCGCCGCGCTGGCGCCCGATCTCCGGGTTATCGCGCCCTGGCGGGACGCGCGATATCGCGATGAATTTCCCGGCCGGCAGGAAATGATTTCCTATTGTGAAAGCAAAAAAATTCCCGTCCAGGCCAGCGCCAAAAAGCCGTTTTCCATGGACCGGAACCTCCTGCATATATCCTATGAGGCCGGCATTCTCGAGGATCCCTGGTTTGATTCATACGATTTGAAAAATCGCGATTATTTTACGACGCTCTCGGTCTTTCCGGAAGACGCGCCGGACAAACCCGAGTTTGTCACCCTTGATTTTGAAGCCGGAGACTGCGTGGCTGTGAATGGACGCAAGCTTTCTCCGCTTGGCGTCATGAAAGCGCTCAATAAAGTGGGCGGCAAACACGGCGTTGGCCGCGTGGACATGGTGGAGAACCGGTATGTGGGAATGAAATCCCGGGGCGTTTATGAAACGCCCGGCGGCGCCATTCTTCACTTTGCGCACCGGCAAATCGAGTCGCTGACGATGGACCGGGAAGTCATGCACATCCGGGACTCGCTGATCCCGCGATACGCGGAACTCGTTTACTACGGATACTGGTTTGCCCCGGAACGGCATGCGCTGCAAGCGCTCGTGGAGGAATCGCAAAAGAATGTCACCGGCTCGGTGCGGGTAAAATTGTTCAAGGGCAACATCATGGTGGCGGGCAGAAAATCCCCCGTGAGCCTTTACAATCCGCACATCGCCACGATGGAAGCGGATCCGACCAAAGCGTATAACCAGGACGACGCCACGGGCTTTATCCGCCTCAACGGTCTCCGGCTGAAAGTGGCGGCGAAAGTAAAGCGTTAACCTTTGCGCGCTCGTCACTGCTTAGAAGCGGCAGGAATTCAATAATCCCTTAATCCTGAAAATGCATCAGCCGCCGGCGAATCCGCCGGCGGCTGGAAGCTTATAAGTCAAACTGACTTGGATGTCTTACGGCGTCTTCAGCATGAAGAACTGCGCCGGCTCCGACGAATTGACGGGAATTCCATTAGAGAATGTACCGCCAGCGCCGAACGTGCCGCTCACATTCGTTACCCAATTTGGAACGGGCGTCAGAAGATTCGTTGCGCTCAATACTTCATAGGGGTTGCCGGGCGAGAAACCGCTTCCCGTGAAGATCAGGTTTCCACCGGACAAGGTTACGCGATTGAACGTGGGCGCGCCGACGGAGGTAATCGTCAGAACCCCGGTAGACGGATCAAAGGTGCCGGTTCCGGAAGGCAAAACAGTTACCGTACTGAAGTTGCCCGTGCCGGCGATTGCGCAATTGAACAATTTGAACTGGCTACCCACTGTCAGCGGCGTGGAGCTGATGTTGCTCACGATCAGCGAACCGCCGTACGTCACGCCGGTCAGGCCGGCGATCTGGTCGTTGCTGGCGGGCGTTAATTGCAGAATGGTCGTGCTCCCACTGGCAAGTGTGAGCGTATTATTGATATATACGGTTCCGATCGTTCCCACATTACCCCCGAGGGTGCCGCCGGAAGCCACTGTAACCGGGCCGCCAACAATATTGGCTGACAGGAACGAGCCGCCTGAATTCACATTGACGCCGCCCGCGAGAACGTTCGCGGACAGTGAGCCGCTCGTAATCACGGTTGGGCCGGTGAAGGTATTTGTGGCGGTCAGAATCAGCGTTCCGCTGCCGGATTTAGTCAATCCGGCTGTGCTGCCGGCGGCATCGGCGAAGACGCATTCTGCGCTAACCGCATAGCCGCCGTCGTTAATAAACGCGCCATTGGTTTCGATAACCGCGGAAACATAAGGCTGTATGAAATAACCCGAGCTTGTGCCGGCTTGCAACGTTCCACCGTTGAAGTAGAACGCCTGGGCATTGGTTGGAGGGTTCATATTCTGATTGAAACCCCAACCGTTATTCACGTAATCGGCGATGATGGTGTTGCCTGGGTTGAGATAAATGTAACCGCTGGCGGTGCTGTTACGCGTCAGATAGAGGGTGCCATCGACGATTAACGTGCCGTTGCCGCCCGGCACAGTGTTTAACACGCCGGCCCCGGCGGCGCCCACGTTGAAATCCGCGGTTACGGTAACCGTACCGCCCGGCGTATTTGTGCTGCCCAGATTGAGGATACCGGTTGCGCCGGCAGCGCTTCCCATATCAATGTTGTTGTTGTTGAGAGCGGCAATATTAGCAGTGCCGGAGATGTTCCAAACGTTTGTGCCAATGCCGCCCTTGCCGACCGCAGTGAAACCGATCCAGGCCGTGCCGCCGGTCATATTCCAAATGCCGCTGGCAGGTTCGTTGGCCGCGCCTTCACCGAACCAGGTTTGAGAAACAGTGTTCGAAATGATACCCGCGGTCTGGTTCAAGACGCCGAATCCGGAAGCGCCGTTCACACCCGCAGAGGTGCCAATGTCCAGGTTGCCACCATTGCCGGTTATCATTTCCAATTCGCCGCCTGACAGGTTAAATGTGCCGGTGCCGTTTTCGCGACCGATCGCCAGCCAATTGTTGAAAATAAATGTGCCGCCGCTCAGGTTGTACGTACCGACGCCGTACTGGCCCTGGCCGATCCAGATTTGATAGGCGCCCGAAGAATTCAGCGTGCCACCGGTTTGGGTAATAACGGCAGTATTTGTTTGAGTGCTGTTGCCGCTATCCGCGACGTCGAATGTGCCGCCGCTCACCAGATTTAAAACGGCATTGTTCGCAATGCTGACTGCGGCATTCGTGAACAATGGCACGGAGATGAGGCTATTCGTGCCGTCCACAATGAAGTTGCCATTAATATCATTTGTGCTCGAACCCGTAAACGCCACGGTCCCCTGGGCCACATTATATCCCAAAATGTCTGAGAGAGTATTGCTGCCGGAATTCGCGTAGGTCAGTTGTGCTGCTCCAGCCTTCGTAAAGCCATCGCCAGGCATCGCCGCAACTGCCCCGCTCACGGTCAGATTGCTGACCGTGTAAATGTCAACTGTGCCGTTTGTGTTTTCAGCCGCGTACCCACGATTGATCGACACAGCCGGTCCGGCGTACGCCAACGCGCCGCCAGCCAGGACGAGGTTCGTCGGGCTTGCGGACGACGCGCCGATCCCGCTCGCGCTACCGCCATTTGCCAGGTTGCTGACACTCAACACGCCTGCATCAATCACGGTCGGGCCGGTGTAGCTGTTTGGCGTGGAATTCACCACGGCCAGGCTGTTGGTTCCCGCCTTGGTCAGGCCGGTGCTGCCGCTGATGCTTCCCGAGCCGGTAAAGGTATAGCTCAATGCATTGTTGTTTACCGTAATGCTGCTCGGGCTGACTGTCGTCGTAATGTTGACATTCGTCGCTCCAGGCGCGCTGTCGTTAAATGCCACTGCATTGCCATTCGCAAAATAGGTGGGAAGGCCAGTGCCAAGGTTAATCCAGTTGGTCGTAACACCGATGTCCCAGGTACCGCCGGCCAGGCCTTGCCATATCGGCAAATTGACCACAGTGATAGCCAATGAGACCGAAGTCGATGTCACTACCAGGTTCGCCGTCACGCCGGTTGGAACAGAGCCAAGAACGAACGATCCCGATCCGGTGATACCGCTGCTTTGAATCAAGGGGAACGTTCCAACTTGAGGAAGCGTGTCGGCAATATTGATTGTGGTGGGACCGTTGACGGTCACAGGGCCGCCGACGTTGAGCGGGGCAGAACCCGGATTGCCGAAGTTGCCCAGATTAAAATTAACACTCGATCCGGTGGAGTTGCCCAAAGTCAGGCTCGACGCTGCGAGTTGTCCATTGCCGGAGATTACATTCACCTGCAGTGCCGCGCCGTCCTCGACAATGTAATTGCCGTTTGCACCGCTTCCCGTTTGAACGATCAATGTGCCGTTGCTGACCACAGAATTGCCCGCATAGGTATTCGGGCCGGTGAGCGCCAAAGTGCCGGAACCGATTTTGACCAATGTGCCGCCCGAAGCGTCGTCGATTTCCTGCGGAACCGTGATGTTATAACCCTGAGAATCAATCGTTACCCCGCCGTTCATAAGCACTTGCGTAAGCCCTGAAATAAATGAAGGATTGTCCCCGGTGGCTTGAATCGTCCCGCCGCCAAAAGTCATCTCGCTGCCTGCGCTGGAGTTTCCGATGCTGATACCGCTCACTTGAAGCAGTCCGCCATTGAGATTAAACGTACCACTCGCGCTGCTGTTTAATGCCATAACGACGGCTCCCAGGCTGGCAATGCCACTGTTCAGGTTCCAAATACCCTGCCCGCTTTCTCCGATATAGGTATGGCCGGCCAGGTTGGTGATTGAGCCGCCGTTCTGATTCACGATGCCTTTGCCGCTGGCACCGACGTCGAAATTGGCCCCGCCATCACCATCGCCATTGTCGCGAGTAATCGACGCGCCATTGGAAATATCCAATTCGCCGTATCCGCCGTTGCGTCCCACCGCCAGCCAATCATGAACGTTTAGCACCGCGGTGCCGCTGAGAATGTTAGTTCCTACATCAGTGGAATTGCCGCTTTGCGGGATCAGGTATTGATTGTTTACGTTGATGGTACCGCCGCTTTGAAAGAGCGAGCCGATGCCGCCTCCGCCCACCAGAAATTGGCCGCCTCCCGTGAAATTGATGGTGCCTCCGGTCATGACGCCGTAACCCGTGCCACCATTGCGGCCGAATACAAACCAGTTATGCGCGTTAAAGGTACCGCCACTCATGAAGAAATGTCCGACACCGGATCCGCTGCCACCTTGCTCGCCAAACCAGGTTTCATTATTGATATTGTTGATGGTTCCGCCCGTGAGGACCAGAGTGCCCATACCGGGGCCAAAATCGCCCTGACCCGCAACAATTCCAGGATTTCCGTTATAGCCGGTGTTATATACGCCGCCGTCAACCTCCAGATAGCCTGTGCCGTTTTCGCCCAACTGGGTACGACCGGCCACGTTCACCACACCATTACTTAGGATATAGGATCCATAACTTCCGGAACCGATTCCCATGCGCAGCCAATTTCCGTTCGCGGGATAGCCGGTAAAATTAGTCGACCCGGTTTGCAGGTAGGCCCCGGAACTATTGGCATTCTGGCCAGCCAGCGTATCGCCATGATACCAGGCCGGGTCACCGGGTTGGATGAGAATGACATTGTTTGAGCCGGTATCATTATCACAGTTAGGATTGGGGCTGCTGGTACCGGTATCAATATAGGTTCCATTCCAATCCGCAGGGGTGTTGAAATCGGCGGTGCCGTCCGTCCATAAGGTCTGGGCCCATCCGGTTGCCGCCGGCGCGACCAGGGCGGCTGCAACGGTCAAGGCTTTGATACCTGAAAGGCGGCCTGATTTTGAGAATACGAAGTTTGTCGGTGTTTTCATTTGGTTTTGGTTCTCTTAATACAATCCAGTCAAAGCGATGCCTTCAGTGCATGAAGAGGAGCAGACGCCTTGATTTTGGACTTATGGAGCATGCCATGATATTAATCCTTTCGCCGTAACCCTGTCATGTGGCATAAAGTGGCCACAGGGGTTGACGTGGCTGAAAATTCTTTCATTCCGCGCTGATCCAGACATTAACGCCCGGATTCCGGTGTCCTTCAACGTTGGTCTGCCCTTATTATTTTTCTATATTGTATACACTGAATCAAACAGGCCTCCGACGTTTCATGCCCGAATAAATCAAATTCTTCGAGCAGGTCTACCCGCACGATGTCCTAATCCGTGGTTTTGCCTGAACGAGAACCAATTGTCTACGCCATTCCCATTGCGAAAACGAGATTAAAAAATTTATCGGTTGCGGCCGTTGACAACGCAGATTTTCAAGTTGATAGTGCGAGGCGCTAGCCTGCGCAAAAAAGGAGTATGGAAAAGTTCATTTGTGTTCACGGCCATTTTTATCAGCCGCCTCGGGAAAATCCGTGGCTCGAATCAGTGGAAATGCAAAGCTCTGCCTCGCCCTATCACGACTGGAACGACCGGATCTGTTGGGAATGCTACGCCCCCAATGCCCGCGCCCGCCTGATGGACGGCGACGGGCGCATTGACCGGATTGTCAGTAATTATTCGCGGATCAGTTTTAATTTTGGGCCGACCCTGCTGTCCTGGATGAAGGAAAAGCAGCCGGAAATACACGAAGCGATCGTAATGGCGGACAAAAAGGCGCAGGAGCGCTTTTCCGGCCACGGTTCCGCACTGGCCCAGGCCTATAACCACATGATCATGCCGTTGGCCAATGAGCGTGATAAACAGACGCAGGTCATTTGGGGCATTCGCGATTTTGAAAGCCGCTTTGGCCGCAAACCCGAGGGCATGTGGCTGCCGGAATGCGGCGCAGACAACGCAACGCTGGATGTCCTGGCCCGGCACGGAATTCGATTCACCATATTATCTCCCTTCCAGGCCGCCCGCGTCCGTCCGTTGGAAGGGGAGGCCGAATGGCAGGACGTCAACTGCGGAAAGATTGATCCAAAAGCGCCTTATTTAGTAAAATTGCCGGAAGG
>DASYZW010000569.1:0-2284 GCA_035945915.1 Verrucomicrobiia bacterium
TGGCCGACTCGCTTGCTTTTCCCGGGCTTTGGAAATTTCTGGCGCGTTACCCGAGTTTATGGAGCTATGAAATATTTCGGTCGCTTTCCAGAGCGGAATTTACCCGTTCGCTCCAAAAACTGGTGCCCGAAATCCGCAGTGATGATTTGGAGCCCGGCCCTTCAGCCGTCAGGGCGCAAGCAATGACCCCAGCCGGCAATCTCATTGAAGATTTTCATTTTGAAGAGGGACCCCGGATTTTACACGTCGTCAACGCTCCGTCCCCAGCGGCCACCGCCTCGCTGGCCATCGGCGCGAAAATTTCAGAAAAGGTTTTGACGCGTTTGAATTAGCACATAAAATCGTTCAATGAAAATCCTTGTTACGGGCCATCGTGGATACATCGGACCACACCTGGTCAAAATTCTTAAGGAGGCCGGCCATCACGTGACAGGTGTGGACATTGGCTTCTTTGATTCCTGCAATTGGGAGCCGTTTCCTGTGGCGGATAGAGAAATAACCAGTGACTTTCGGGCGCTAACAGAACGCGACCTTGAGGGCTTTGACTGTGTTTGTCATCTCGCCGGAATCTCGAACGATCCCATGGGCGACCTTGATGAAAAACTAACGTTTGACATGAACCGAGATGGTTCCATTGAATTGGCATTGCGCGCCAAAAGGGCGGGCGTGCCGCGTTATTTATTCTCCGGAAGTTGTTCAATTTATGGCAAAGGCGAATCTCTGGATTTGGACGAAAACGCGAAATACAATCCCGTTTCCGCTTACGCCGTTTCAAAAGTTGAAACAGAATACAAGGTCGCGCCGCTCGCCGATGCAAATTTCTCACCTGCCTTTTTGCGCAACGCCACGGCTTATGGCCATTCCCCGAATTTGCGGATCGACATCGTGGCCAACAATTTACTCGCGTGCGCCCTGGCGCGCGGCGACATCCGAATTATGAGCGACGGATCGCCTTGGCGTCCGCTTGTCCACTGTGTGGACATTGCGCGTGCCTTCGTGCTTTTCGCTGAAGCTCCCCGCGAAAAAATCCATAATCAGGCCGTCAACATTGGCGCAAACCACGAAAACTATCAGGTCCGGGATGTCGGCAATGCGGTGCAACGCCTCGTGCCGAACGCGAAAATTGTCTATACCGGGGAGGTCGGTCCCGATCCGCGCAATTATCGCGTCAACTTTAACAAGCTGTACTCCCTCTTTCCTGAGTTCCGCCTTGAATACAGTCTCCAGTCCGGCCTTGAAGAACTTTTCAACAAATATCGCGAGCATCATTTTAGCCTCGATGACTTCAACGGCGATCAATTCGTTCGCCTTCGCACATTGAAAAACAAACTGGCGGCAAAATAGTCATGAAATTCATCGAGACTCCCCTCCAGGGGGCTTACCTGATTGAATTGGAAAAACGCGGCGATGACCGCGGTTGGTTCGCTCGCTTCTTTTGCGAGCGCGAATTCCAACAGCACGGCCTTGACCATAAGATTGTTCAAGCCAACAACTCGGTCAGCAAATATAAAGGCACTCTGCGCGGGATGCACTACCAACTCCCGCCAAAAGCCGAAGATAAAATTGTGCGCTGCCTTTCCGGGGCGTTGTTCGACGCGATCATTGATTTGCGCCCGGAGTCGCCGACATTTCTCAAACATTTTAGCGTCGAACTCACGGCTCGAAACCGGACAATGCTTTACGTGCCAAAAGGCTTCGCTCACGGCTTCATCACGCTGGAACCCGACACTGAGGCATTCTACCTTGTCACTGAATTTTACTCGCCGGAGTGCGAGCGCGGAATCCGTTACAATGATCCAAAATTTGGGATCCCCTGGCCGCTGGCGCCCTCGGTCGTTTCCGATAAGGACAAAAATCAGCCGGATTTCGATGCCGAGGTTCATTTAAAATGAAAATTCTGCTCACGGGCGCCAGTTCATTTACGGGATTCTGGTTCGTTCAATATCTTGCTGCCGCGGGCCACGAGATTGTCTGCCCCACCACCTCCGACCTTCAGAGCTACACGGACCTTCGCCGAGAGCGTATCGAAAAGCGAAGACCCTTTTGCACGTTTGTTCCGAATTCGCCCTTCGGATCGGACTCATTTTTAAAGATCGCAGCGGAGGGAAAATTTGACCTGTTCGCTCATCACGCCGCGGATGTAAAAAACTATAAGAGCGAAAACTTCGATCCCGTGGCTGCCCTGCGAAACAACACCCTGAATGTGCGCCCGGTCCTTCTTGCGCTGAAATGCCCCGTGGTTCTAACGGGCACGTTTTATGAAAACGACGAAGGTCTGGGCAAT
>DASYZW010000570.1:0-1530 GCA_035945915.1 Verrucomicrobiia bacterium
GTGCGCGATCGGTTGGTCAGCAATATCGACGTGGCGCCAACCATTCTGAAAGTCGCGGGCCTGGATGTTGCCCCGACGATGCGCGGGCTGAATCTCGCCGATCCGGCCGCCACGCGCGAGATCGTCTTTTGCGAAACGCGGCCGCGGGTGATGGCGCGGACCCGGACGACCAAGCTCATCCTGGACACCGTCCGGCCCGCCCGCAGCCTCTTGTTCGATCTCACAAAGGACCCGTTGGAAATGACGAACCTGTACCCTGAGCCCGCCTGGAAGGAAGAGGTCGCGCGGTTGAGGCGTGCCATCGAAGACTGGCGCCCGGCCAGGTTGCCGCCGGTTTACCTGGACGAGAATGCGCCGCAAATCAACCAACTCAACGTGCCGCGCGACCCGGGGCATCGCGCAGACATCGCCGACTGGTACGCCGGCCAAATGCAGAAATGGCGGGCGGCGAATGGGGGCGAATAAACTTGCAACCTCCAGGAGACAAACCGCAGGCGCCCGGTTGATACACTTCTGTGATCAGGCCAGCAGTCGCGGGTCGAAAGCAAAGTGCCCCGGCTTTCCAATGGAGATTTTTTTGAAATCGGGATGCGCTGGATTAAGCAGGTAGTTGGGTTCGCCAGAGACGATGACACTCGGCAACGCCAGGATCGCGGACCGTCCAGCCCGCGCCCAGGCGTCACCTACGTGTTTCGCAGCAGGCGGCGGGGGTTCCAAACGCCAGTCCCGAGGAAGGGCCGCTAACGGAGCCGTTTCAACGGGTGTGTCTGCAAACTCGATACGAATGGGCACGTATTTGAAAATCACCGGAGGGTTGAGATGAACAAGGCTTTCCAACGCGTCCAGGGATTTGGTGCTGCTTGTGTAAACCACAGCCACCCCCCGTGAGTTCCATCGGCCACCAGCCTTGGCCGCTCCTTCACCCGTAAATGCGGTAGCGGCGTGCTTTTCCTTAATGATGCGCCAGGCTTCAGGCATCAATTGAACCTGGAGATGTGACCCAAGACGTGACCCCTTTTGATTCCGCGTGCGCGGCAGCTAAGAAATGAAAAGCCAAATCGAACCAAACTATGGGTTGACCCCACGCACACGCACTACGCAACGACCAAGATTTGGTCCACAACAGGCATGACGGTCTCAGAATTCCTCTCAAACATCTCGAATGCTTGAACGAGGATTTCCTTCGCAGTTTGCGGGGGACTTTTCCGCATATCAGTGAGGCTGCTTCGGTGGATAGCGGTAAATGGATTTATTCCAAGCAGCGTTGATTTCCTCTAGGCCATGTCCCTCGTAAAACGAACCTCATTGTCAAATTATTGAAATTGAAAGGAATTTGCTTTTTGGCACGCGAATTGTTTTGTACGCTGCGCGGGTGATCGCAAGTTGTGCCAGCCCTCCTGGGCGGCATCAGTAAATGTACCAATAAGTTTCACTTGTTCGGCGTCAGCAGAAAGGAGCGGTAACCCAGCTCGTTGGTGCGTGTGCCCTGGCCGATAATTTGGCCTTTGTCGTTGATGCCGGTAGCGACAT
>DASYZW010000571.1:0-6868 GCA_035945915.1 Verrucomicrobiia bacterium
GGTTCCAAAATCCAGCAGGTCAAAATGCTGGCGCGTCAATGCGCGCGTTCGCCAATGACACCCGAACTGGCCGGCAGTCCGGGCAATGTAATTGCCAATCAGACCGTTCGAGCCTGTCACCCATGCGAATTTCATTTTTGAGGAGTCGCAGGATTGCCGCTCGCGTGCGGTAATCGGCCAATCCACAATTCAGTGGCCGCATAATTCCACTCCAGGTCAGGTAAATTGGGACGACTGGAGGCTGGTGCATGGATGATCATCCGGTCCTGGAGACGCATTTTTTTGACCCAAGGCTCAAGAGCTCGCGCGTCGTCAAAATCCCACTGGTACTTTCGAAGGACCTGTAAATCCTCCGGCCGCATCCAGCCCGATTCAAAACCGAGAATATATTTCCAATCTGCGTTTGGATTCTTATAAAACGTGTCGAAGAAGACGTCCATGTCCGAATTGTAGATGATGCCGCCGGGTTCCGGCAGCCAGCCGTCAAGTGCAGGGTCGTCCTGCGCGAGAAATTCGGTCGTCAGATTTTGCGTCCAACGGCTGTCCAGATCGCTCGTAAAAGCGAAATAAACGGCTGCGGCGATGCCCAGGGTGAGGGCCAGGCGCCTGGATGAATCAAAAATCAGATTTATATCCAAATGATCCTGGAATTCCATGGCGACCCAGATAATGAAGGCGGGCGTCCCGTAGTCCCACCAGAAGCGTTGCATCTTGAAGCTAAGCACCCATCCAATAACGATCATAGCGAAGACAGGATTTGCCACAACCCGGGCCTTCCACCCAATTGAGATAGTCCGCCAAAGCAGTAAAACGGCGACTGCGAGCACCGCAACTGCCGAACCATCTGACGGATGTAATTCGGGCTCAAGCTGTCGATTTACGATAAAATCACCGAATACCCCGAACATGTGGCGAACGGATTGGTCTAAAAAATCGATGGGATGGCCTGTCAACGCGCATCCCAGAAAGCTTCCTCCGAGCCAGCACCCCCCATAGATTATCGCATCAAGCCACCAACCGGCACACAGGATCGCCAATCCGGGCAACACAAGCATATACCACGACCCGTGAATCCATGCGGAAGCCGCAACCAGGAGCGGGGTGAAGAGTACCGTGTAGAGCCGCCGGTTGTTCCCCCTGAAAGACCACAAAAGCAAAATAGTAATGACAACCGCATCGGTCAGCACGTACGGGCGTCCCCGGGCAAACCTGGTCGTGCAGGCGGGGATAAAGACTGCCGCGACACACAATGCGGCCAACCACGCCTCAGGACGGCGAAACCACGGCGCACCGCAAAGCATTACCAGCATCATTAGCGAAACGACGGAAAAGATGACGAGCGATTCCGCATCGCCACCGCGCAAGTCATGAACCGCCTGAAGGATTTTCTGCCAGCCAGGGCTTGGATCGATTGGAAAATCGTCGCGCATCACGAGGATTTGTTGCCACGGTTTTCCCGAAATGGTTTTGGCTGCATGGCGCAAGGCGTCATCCATCGGCAAAAAACCGTAGCTGATAATCTTCATCGGGATGAAAACGATGGTCGAAACGACGACAATCCAGACGGCCAAGGGGACGTAACGATTCACTGGCGATGAAATTTACAATGTCCCGACACCGTGTAAATGAAGAATTCGGCTATTCAAATTTCCTTTTCTTCAACCATTTTGGAGCTATCATGTTGCGCTCGATATCTGTTGGGGCCGGCCGTTGTGGCGAATATTTCGCTTCAAACCCCTGGCGCGTTGAAACGACGCGGCAACGGGTCCGCCCTTAGCGATTTAACGAATCACAATGGACGCAGCGCACATTAGAAATTTCTGTATTATTGCCCATATTGACCACGGCAAGACAACCCTGTCTGACCGTCTTCTGCATCGCACCGGCACCATCGCTACTCGTGATATGGAAGACCAGCTTCTGGACGCGATGGATTTGGAGCGGGAGCGGGGCATTACGATCAAGGCCCACCCGGTTACGATGTTTTACAAGGCCCGCAATGGGGAAACGTATGAGTTGAATTTGATTGATACTCCCGGACATGTGGATTTTGCCTATGAGGTTTCCCGCAGTTTGAGCGCCTGCGAAGGCGCGCTGCTGATTGTGGATGCCGCGCAGGGCGTCGAGGCCCAAACCGTGGCCAATATGCATCTGGCAATGAAGCAAAATCTCGAGATCATTCCAGTCATCAACAAAATTGACCTGCCGCACGCCAATGTGGCGCAGGCATTGCAGCAACTCGAAGACATCCTCACAATAGAATCATCCCGGGCAATTCCCGCCAGCGCAAAAATGGGCATCGGGATTGATGAAATTCTCGAAGCCATCGTTGCCCGCATCCCGCCGCCGAAACCGACTGGGCAGGGGAGTCTCCAGGCCCTGGCATTTGATTCATTCTTCGACACGTATAAAGGAGTCGTTACCCACGTGCGAGTTTTCAACGGTGAGTTAAAGCCCGGTCAGAACGTAAAACTTCTGCACTCAGGCAAAAACGTTGAAGTCAAAGAAGTCGGCAGCTTCAATCCAAAGCCATACGTTCGCGAAAAACTCGAAGTGGGAGAGACCGGTTATTTTACCGCGAATATCAAGACCGCGCAGGAAGTAAAAATGGGTGATACGATCACCGACGCGCGAAATCCGGCTCCGGTCCTGTCCGGATTTAAGGAAATCCATCCGATGGTTTTCAGTGGCATTTATCCTATCAATACCGCCGATTACGAACATTTGAAGGCGTCCATGGCAAAACTGCAGCTAAACGATTCAGCGTTTGCCTACCAGGCGGAGACCTCAGTCGCCCTTGGCTTCGGTTTCCGGTGCGGTTTTCTTGGACTTCTGCACATGGAGATTGTCCAGGAGCGTCTGCGTCGTGAGTACAACATGGACATCATCGCCACCTACCCGAGCGTGGTCTACAAAGTCACCATGACTGACGGCACAGAGAAAGATATTGATAATCCGGCGTTCATTCCGGAGGTCACATTCATCGAAAAAATCGACGAGCCGATGGTTAAGGCCTTTGTTATTTGCCCGAATGAGAACATTGGCGACATGATGGCGCTGATTTCCGAAAAGCGCGGAAACGTGGATCACACAGAAACCATGGACGCCAAGCGCGTCATGCTCACATCGCTTATTCCACTGAACGAAATCGTAATTGATTTCCACGATCGAATCAAAAGCCTGACGCGAGGTTACGGTTCGATGGATTACGAGCAGGCCGACTACATGGAGAGCGACATGGTGAAACTCGACATGCTGGTCAATACCGAGCCGATGGACGCCTTTTCCTGCATCGTGCACCGCAGCAAAGCGGAGACTCGGGGACGTGTGCTCGCCGAAAAGCTCAAGGAAGTGATTCCGCGCCAGCAATTTGCCGTGAAAATCCAGGCCGCAATCGGAGGCAAAATCATTGCCTCAGAAACGGTAAGCGCCTTCCGCAAAGACGTGACGGCCAAATGTTACGGCGGCGACGTTAGCCGGAAGCGCAAGTTGCTGGAAAAGCAAAAGGAAGGCAAAAAGCGGATGAAATCCATCGGCAATGTTAATATTCCACAGGAAGCGTTTATTGAAGTGCTCAAGGCGTAATGACGGAATGCCAGTGAAAACCGCATTTTACCGCAACGGAAAAGCTGACAGTCAAACAATCATGGCAGTGGCAAATCCGATTGGGAAGCAGTGTGAGCCTTCAGCCATAGGTAATCCGGGTCCTCCCCGCTGAGGTTTTGCGCGCCCCCGTGAAACTGCTGGCCATCCCAATAGTGGCCCGTAACGTTAAAGGCGTATGGGGTGGACATCAGCGTAGCCTGCCATTTGTGCTCTTCCACATGGCCGTCCTGAAAGGAAAAGCAATTCAAACGTCCATGATAGTTGGCGGGCTCATCCGGGAAGCCGGGCGGCGCGGACAGTTTCATTTGAAGATAAGCATCGTTAAGCGAGGCCATGGATTCGTCGGCAAAAATCCAGATATCCACCGGTTTTATGCCACGCAATTGCGTTACCTTGCCGTATAATGGCCAGTTGAGGTCATACCCGTAGATGACGTTCAGCGGGCTTGCGCTCTGCTTATAATTCTGACCGCCTGGGAGGTTCATCAGTCCGCCAACGACATGGCCGTTCATGGAAATGCTGCGGATGCGGCGGCCGTTAGCGGAAGGAATATTATCACCGGGACACGTATAGACCTTCACTTGCTTCGTCATGTAATCCGCTAAACAATTGGTGGTATAAGTGGCAAGGTTGGTATTTTCAAGGGAGAGGCCCCAGCTTTCGCCGCCTTCAGTAGCACACCAGCCATAGCCGGCAAGGCCTCCCAAGGGCGCGTTGGGAACCATGTAATTGTTCCAGTCATCCGGATACATAGTGCAAGCGGTCGCAAGCTGCTTTTGATTGCCCATGCATTGAATGGCCTCCGCCCTCACTTTGGCGGCGTTGAGCACCGGCAACAAAATTGCGGCCAGAATCGCAATAATGGCGATGACTACCAATAGTTCGATCAATGTGAATGCTGGATTACCAGCCCGGTTGGCCGCTCGATTTCCGGCAGATGTCTTCATTTTATCTCCTTTCAAATATTCTGCATGATAAAGATTAGGTTGTTTCATAGTCAAGTCAATGGCGCATTTTCGTCGCCTGGCGTACGGCCCTCGCGCCCGCGACAGCGAGCGCGAGGCCCCGCCGAATCAGTTATGTATCAAACGATAGAACGTCGTGGCATTGGTCGTAATCGGCACCGTGAACTTGAATGTTCCGCTTCCGCCGGAGAATACCGCCGCCGGGTTGTTGGTATATGGCCCCTGCACTCCGATCGAGCTTTGCAGCGTGAATGAGCTGGTGGTGTCAGACGGATTTGACGATGTAAAGTTCCCGACGGTGTTGTTGGCCTGTATGGACACGCTCTCTATATTTATGTTCGACTGCGACGCAGTTACGATCAGCGTGCCGGAAGGCGTTGCCGTCCCGGCGGCATTGACAACAGCCACTGAATAGGCTCCCGCATCGGCCGATTGAACATTGGTGATGGTGAGCGTGGCCGTGGTCACCCCGGCGTAATGATTGCCGTTTGCCAGGTTCGTACCATTAAACATCCATTGCCAGGACGTCGGCGCCGATTGACCACTGGCGGTGACCGAAAGTTGAGCGTTGGCGCCCGGGAGCGCGGTCACGTTGGTCACGCCTACGACCTCGAGGCTGGCGGCTTGATTGGTAACCGGGCCGGCGGCATCGCTGAAGACGGAAACGTAATTGTTGCCAATTTGCACATTGTTCAACAGCAGTGTGCTGGTGAGATTGGTGGCGGCGGCGGTGTTGGTAAGCACAGCGGCGACGGGCACACTGCCATTGGCCGTGTACCAAACATCCGTCAAGGGCGCCGTAGCCAGGTTCGCGGATGCCGTGAATGAAACATTCGCTCCATTCGTGGCAATGACGCTGACCGGTTGGCTGGTGAGATAAGGTGACAGCTCGACAATGCGGACGTTGGAGTAATAGACGTATGCGCTGAAATCGCTCACGTCCGGATAGGGGTCCATATAGCCCAGCATGGGCGTGCCATTGGTGTAGTAGCCGCCGTTGACCACGGAGCTGTCGTTCAGGCTAAACGACGGGATGACCTGGGTGCGATTAATATAGACGCTCACGTTGGTGTCCATGGTCACCTCGACGCTTACGTTCACCCATTGGTCAACAGGTTCTCCGCCAGGCGCAAGCGCCCCAGCGGTGTTATCTTCGGAAGCGAACGGCGGAGATTTGAAAACACCAATCTGGGCCGACGCGGGACTGCTTTCAATATCGCTTACTCCGCCGCTCACCCCAATGCCACGGTTGGGCAGCTTGGGTGAGGCAAATGAGTCAAAGTCGGCGGGCGAAACCGAACCATAGCCAGCGTCAATCGCAAACCAGTCGCCGTCGGCGTTCACGGGCGCGCTATAACCGGCAGGAGTTACCGGATCGGCAAAAGCCAGCCGCCAGTTGCAATTAGTGCCGGTATGATTAATGCCAAAAATCGCGAATTCGTCCGCCAAAGATCCGACTCCGGGATCGCCAAGTGCGCTGTCGTAAAGCGACAGATACATGTTAAAGCGCAACGCGTAGTTGCCGGCAAATTTCCTGCCTTGCGGATAGAGATTGACCGCGGCCTGGGCGTTTCCGCCGTTTTTGTTAACGGTCATGCGCAGCGCGTTGGCCCATCCGTTTTGCGCCATCGCCTGCGATTGCGAAACGCCGTCGCTGGCGATGGGATTGCCGAACTCAACTTGGAAGTCATTGGTGCCACCGTTAACCCGGGCGCTTTCATTGTTTGTATAATTTGGGATCAACACTGGCAGTGTCCGTCCTCCGAATCCGGCTTTCCCCGTCAAATTCGTCGCGGCAAAGGTCAGGGTCCAGTTGGTGCTGTCCGAGGAGCTGTTCAGGTCATCGGACCAAAGGATCACTTCCGGACCCACGGCATTGTCCAATTCGGTCAGCGTCACACTGGCCGGAGTAACCGAATAGCTAGCACCTTCCGAACTGGTTAAATTGGTTCCGGTAAGGCTGTTGGTCAAGCTGAGGAGGATGGTTGCGTCTTTGGGGGGCGCGCTTAAATTCGAATGCATCACCGGATTCCCAATGGCGGCCATCAAGGTCACGTCACCCGGATTGATCACGATACCGGGAGCACCGTTTTGCAACGTCGCCGCGTATGGCGGCGGATTGAAATATGCAATATTGATGTTGAGGCGCTGCGCTCCGGCTGTAAAATCGGCGGGATAGGCCCCTGTGCCCCCGTAAATGATATTAGTGACGGTGTAAGAATTGTGACTAAGGTCGCCCCAGCGGGTAACGGCAAACTGGGCGTAGTCATTGGTAACGTTCCGGCTCATCCCCGTGC
>DASYZW010000572.1:0-2275 GCA_035945915.1 Verrucomicrobiia bacterium
CCGGAGACATGCAGACAACGGTCATCCTGAAACAGGTTTTCTGCGGAACCGACGTGAACATCGTCCAGGAAGGCATCCCCGCGATGATTCCGGCGGAGGCCTGCTACCTGGGCTGGCAGGAATCGCTGGCGCTTTTGGCGAAGCTCGTCGAAGCCGACATACCGGATGGACATTAGAAGTCATATCAATAACAATATTATCCAGCTTAATTATCTATGAAAAAATATCTTCCTGCGATTGCCGGCACACTCCTGGGGCTCAGCTTCCTGGCGGCGAGCATCCCGGTGCTCTTCAACCTGGTGACCATACCGAAATTGCCCGAGGGCACGCCTGCCGCCCATTTCATGGCCGCCTTTTTTCCGACGGGCTATGTTAAATTTGTAAAAATGTTCGAATTGACCGGCGCACTGCTGGTGCTGGTACCGCGCCTTCGCAACATCGGCCTTCTTCTGCTTGGGCCGGTCATCGTTAACATCATGGCATTTCATATTCTCATTGACGACCCGAAGCATCTCCTCAATCCCATGTTCGGCGTCATTTTCGTCTGCGCATTGTTCCTGCTTTGGGAGGCGCGCAGAAAATTCGCCGGCCTGCTCAATTAAGAAACTCAACCGAATCGGTTATTAGAAAGGAAATATTATGATTCCAATCATTCTCGCGCTCGCGTTTATCGCGCTCATCCTGGCTGTGGTTGTGCTCGGTCAATCCGATGACTTTACGGTGTCGCGAAAAGCTACCATTGCCGCGCCGCCCGAATTGGTCTTTCCGCACGTCAACGAACTGCGCAACTGGGAGGCGTGGAATCCGTGGGGGAGCCTCGATCCCAACTGCAAAATGACCTATAGCGGTCCTGCCTCCGGGGTTGGCGCCAGTTATTCATGGTCGGGAAACAACAAAATCGGGGCCGGCCACAATACGATTACCGAAAGCACGCCGAATTCGCTCGTCCGCTTCCGGCTCGAATTCCTGAAGCCCATGACCGCCACCAATACCGCCGAATTCACGTTCCTGCCCGACGGCCCAAATACCATCGTCACCTGGACGATGCGGGGCGAACGCAATTTCCCCGGGAAACTGTTCGGCCTGCTCATGAACTGCGACAAAATGTGCGGCGACCAGTTTGAAAAAGGGCTGGCCAAGCTGAAATCCGTTGCGGAAGCGACCCCCGCGTCTATGGCAGCGCGTTAAACGGTGGCAGGTGGCAGAGGTGGCAGCGCCACTTGCGTTCACTTGCATTCACTTGCGATTTGGGCGGTCCGAACCCTGGGCGGATGAAAGTTATTCGTTTCGGGTTATTGACGGTGCCGCGGTGGTTCTGCTATCTTGCACGGCTCGTTTAACGAGAATTTATTGTGAATATCGCCGTTGAGAATTTGGCCCCGTGCAAAAAATTGATGCGGGTGGAAGTGGAAGCGAAGGCCGTGGATGAGGTCTTCGATTCTGTGACAAAGGAATTTCAAAAGCAGGCCGCGCTGCCGGGTTTTCGGCCGGGCAAAGCGCCGCGCGATCTCGTTGTAAAGAAATACGGCGCCGAAATTAACGACGAGGCCAAGCGCAAATTGATTGGCGAAAATTATCGCAAGGCCCTTGAGGAAAAGAAACTCGACGTCATCGGCTACCCGGACATCGAAGAAATCACGTTTGGCCGCGGTCAAAACCTGCAATTCGCCGCCACGATCGAAACCGCGCCGGAATTTGAGCTTCCCGAATACAAAGGCCTGACGGCGCAACGCGAAGAGAAATCGGTCACCGATGCGGACGTTGAGCGCGCCCTCAATATGCTGGCGCAACAGCACGTAAAATTTGAAACAGTCCAACGCGAGGTGCGCATGGGGGACATTGCCGTGGTGAATTACACCGGTTCCTGCGACGGCAAACCGATCACCGAAACCGCGCCGACGGCCATGGGACTGACCGAAAAGAAGAATTTCTGGCTCGATATCGAACCCACGGCCTTCATCGAAGGTTTTGCGGCGCAAATGACGGGCGCAAAAGCGGGCGAAAAGCGCACGGTAAACGTGGATTTCCCGGCGGATTTCGTCACGAAAGAACTCCAGAATAAGAAGGGCGTTTTTGAGGTCGAAATCCTGGAGGTAAAAGAGAAAATTCTGCCGCCCATCGATGACGAATTTGCCAAAAAATACAGCGCGGAGAACCTTGAGAAACTGCGCGCCGGTGTGCGGCTTGATTTGGAGAACGAACTGAAACACTCGCAATCGCGTTCCGTGCGCGCGCAAGTCGTCCGCACTTTGCTGGAAAAGGCGCAATTCGAGCT
>DASYZW010000573.1:0-2630 GCA_035945915.1 Verrucomicrobiia bacterium
CTCCCATCGGATGGGAGGGGAGAGGGAATAAATAAGGGGCACGCTGCTCCTTGCCGGGCCAGCCTGCGAATACCAGCGCCATCCAACCACAATGTTTGACGCACCACGAGCCATGATCCACGTCCCCACTCCCCCTCGAACATTCATCCGACTTGCCTCGCGTGACATTTATCCTTATTGAATGCGAATGAAATTCCAAATTACGCGCTTTCTGCCGTTCATCTTCGTCTTCACGGTTTCGGTCACACTCACGCGTCCGACCCTGGCCGACGACAACAACGCGAACTATTTCAATGTCCGCGCGTACGGCGCCACCGGCGACGGCACGAGCCTGGATAGCCCATCCATCAATAAAGCCATTGAGGCCTGCGCGCAGACGGGCGGCGGCACGGTCTATTTTCCCGCTGGAACTTACCTTTGCGGCTCAATTCATTTGCAAAGCAACATTCATCTGTTGATCGACGCCGGCGCAACGATCCTTGGCGCGCCGCAAAGCATGAATGCCTATGACGAGACGGAGCCGTGGGTAAACAATCCGTACGAGGATGGTGGCCACTGCTACTTCCATAACAGCCTGATGTGGGGCACAGGCTTGACGAATGTTTCCATTACCGGCCAGGGCATGATTAACGGCGGCGGCCTCGTTCGAAGCGACGGCTTATTGGACCGCATGTCCGGATTCGCCAATTGGGGCAAAACCAAAACGGTCAGCACCAAACAATACCCTCCCAGCCGTCTCGGGAATAAAGCCATTGCCTTAAAACTCTGCCGCAACGTTTTGATTCGTGACATCACCATTTTTCACGGGGGCCATTTCGCCATCCTCGTTACCGGCTGCGACAACCTGACCGTGGACAACGTCACCATGGATACCGACCGCGACGGCATCGACATTGATTGCTGTCACAACACGGTGGTCTCCAATTGTCGCATCAACTCGCCGAATGACGATGGTCTTTGTCCCAAAAGTTCGTTTGCCCTCGGCTCAAACGTTATCACCGAAAACCTGACCATCGACAATTGCCAGGTGTCCGGCTTCCAGGAAGGAACGCTGTTGGACGGCACGATGAAGCCGAGCCACAGCCGGACCGGACGAATCAAATTCGGCACCGAATCCAATGGCGGCTTTAGGAATGTGACCGTTTCCAATTGCACCTTCCGGAATTGTCATGGACTGGCCCTGGAAGAGGTGGACGGCGGCATCCTGGAAAACATTACCATCAACAATATCGCCATGATGGACGTTGCCGACTACCCGATCTACATCACCCTCGGCGACCGCAACCGCGGACCAGACGCCTCGAACGGCATCGTGCGAAACGTTCAAATTTCCAACGTCACCGCCACCGGGATTGATCGAATGAGCGGCATCCAAATCACCGGCCTGCCCGGCGACGACATCGACGGTGTGCGCCTGGACAATATTCGTATGATCTTTAACGGCGGCGGCACAGCCGATGACGCCGCCCGCAATCCGAAGGAACTTGGCGCCGGCTACCCGGAACCCGGAAAAATCGGGATCATGCCTTCTTACGGCCTGTTTGCCCGCCACGTCCGCAACCTCGAATTGGCCGACGTTCATGTCAGCTTCAAAGCCGACGACGCCCGCCCGCCGATGGTTTGTTCGGACGTCGACGGTCTGGAAATCGACAACTTCAAGGGCCAAACCATGCCCGGCGTCGCCTCCGCCCGCTTCGAAAAAGTTACCGGCCTTGTCATCCGCAACTCGCCCGGGCTCCGATAAATGATTAACGGTTGAGAGGGAACTGCCGCCTCACCACGATCGCAAAGTTGTTGGAAAACGCCGTGGAACTTCTCCCGTTATCCACGGCGGAAAAGCACCCGAGACTTGAGACTTTCAACTCCTTTCGCCATCCGATTCCCGCCCTGGATTCCGGTTGAATTCCGAATCATAGAAGCCCAAATTGTCCCCCAACCTGTCATGGGCAAAATCAATACGATCAAAATGGCTGAGATAACCTGTTCGTCGCCGAAGGGCAAGTGCGCCGGCGCAGACTTTTCCGTTCTGAGGCGCTCGATTATTATGATGGCGAAGAATGAAGAAATACTGGCACGTCATTGGCATCGGGATTCAAAATAACCTGACGTACCGCTTCAATTATTTGACGCGGACGCTGTTCAGTTTTATCCCGCTCTTTGCCATGCTCTCGCTCTGGCGGACCGTTTATCACAATAAACCCGCCGGCAGCGCGCTCTCGGGTTTCACCCAGCCGGAAATGATTTTTTATTATATCATGGTGGCCGTCGTGGACGTGCTGACCGCCGTTAATGAGGACGACTGGCAAATCGCCGCCGACATTCGCGAAGGCAACATCAGCCAATTTCTGCTTAAACCGATCGATTACCTGTGGTATCGGCTTTGCCTGTTTTTGTCAGGCCGGGTTGCCTTTACTGCCATGGCCTGCATTCCGCTGGGGTTGTTCATCCTCTGTTTCCACAAGAATGTCATGCCGCCGCCGGACGCCGGGGCCTTTGCGGCATTCGTCCTTTCCTTGGTGCTCGCCGCGTTGCTTCAATTTTTTATTTCATACACCATGGCCATGCTCGCATTCTGGCTCCTCGAGATTTCTACCCTGATTTTTATCCTCTTCGCCTTCGAATATCTCGCC